>DBGFNI010000014.1:0-34996 GCA_048527645.1 Eubacteriales bacterium
AAGATCGGTGAACCGGAGCGGGCAAGCGGCGGGCAGAAGATCGGCGGGCAGGTGAGCGGTGAACGGTCGTGCGCCGAATCGTGCGCGGCGTATTGGATGCGGAACAAGAAATGCAGTCATGTCGGTTGGTAATATTGTGAAAATCAGGGGTTTTTCTTTACAAATTCTCGGTTTTATGCTAAAATAAGCATGCTAAGGAGATTGACGGGAGGTGCGGAAAGGAATGGAGAGGATGCCGGAGCAATCGGTACGGCGAGAGAAAATTCTGATCGTACCGGATTCCTTCAAAGAAACGCTGTCTGCGGCGGAGGTATGCCGCATTGTCAGCGAAGAGGCTGAGGCGGTGCTCGGCGATGCGGAAATCCGGTGCATACCGATTGCAGACGGCGGCGAGGGCAGCGTGGATTGCTTTTTGCAGGCGCTGGGCGGCACGCGGCAGTCTGTGCAGATCAAGGGACCGCTGTTTGACGATGTGGACGCACAATACGGTATTTTGCCCGACGGACAAACTGCCGTGATCGAGATGGCGGCCGCAGCGGGGCTGCCTCTGACACAGGGGCGGCAGAATCCTCTTCTCACAACGACCTTCGGAGTCGGGCAGCTGATTGCGGACGCCGTGCAAAAGGGATGCCGTCGGATTTTGCTCGGACTGGGCGGTTCTGCGACCAATGACGGCGGCTGCGGCATGGCAGCGGCGCTGGGCGTGCGGTTTTATGACGCGGACGGCGAGGAGATGCTTCCGTTGGGCGGCACGCTGGGAGAGATTGACCGGATCGACTGTTCTGATCTTTTTTTGCCGCCGGATATCCGGGTGACAGCGCTGTGCGATGTGACCAACCCCCTGTACGGAGAAGAGGGCGCTGCCTTCGTCTTTGCGCCGCAGAAGGGCGCGGACGCGCAGATGACCGTGCTGCTGGACGAGGGCTTGCGTCATTTGGGTGAAATCATGGAACGCGATTGTTCTGCGGCGGTGACGGATCTGCCCGGCGCGGGCGCCGCGGGCGGCATGGGCGCCGGTGCGGTTGCTTTTTTGGGTGCGCGCTTTGCATCGGGAATTGATGCGGTTTTGGAAGCGGTTGATTTTGACAGGGCGCTGGAGGGGTGCACCTTGGTAATCACCGGCGAGGGAAAGGTTGACGCACAGAGCGAATGCGGCAAGGCGATCGGCGGCATTGCCGCGCGTGCCAAGCGCAAAGGGATCCCCGTGGCAGTGCTGACCGGCAATGCGCTTGGCGCGGAGAAGAGTTTGTACGATGCGGGCGTGACGGCGGTGTTTCCGATCGGCCGTCAGCCGGAGAGCTTTGCTCAGGCTGCATTGCGAATTGAAGAAAATCTGCGCAGTACGGCGCGGGACATGCTGCGCTTTTGGGCGGCGGCAAGACGGAAAGGATGACGGAATTGGATTATAACATTTTGACGGCAAGAAGAAAATCTATGCAGCGCGTGATGTGCCTGGCGATGTGCTGGATCATACTGTTGCTCGCCGCACTGCAGGCGCAGGCGGTGGTGGTGTATACCGAGGAAAAGGATCTGGGCAGTATTTCTGCACAATATGAGTCAAACGGCAAGCCCGAGACGATTTCGTCCGGCAGCGGCGATGCGGGCGGAAAATCTTACGGTGCGTATCAGTTTTCCAGCAAAGCAGGTGTACCGAAAAAATTTGCGGACTGGTGCGCTTCCTCCTCCGACAATACGGTGAAAATATATGGCAACATATTGAACAGCTGCTATCAGGCAGACGGCAATACATACGGGGCAAATTTTGACGAGGCTTGGAAGCAGCTGGGAACGGAGCACGCAGAGGTTTTTCTCAAGCTGCAGCATAATTATGTCAAAAGCATCTATTATGATGTGGTTGTGGCAAAGCTGCAGGCGCAGTACGGTTTGAACGTCAGCAAACGTAGCATGGCACTGAAAAACGCGGTGTGGTCCCGTTCGGTGCAGCACGGAACCGCTGGCTGCATGCGGCTGTTTGAGGCGATTGCCTCCCGGTATCCGAATTTTGTATATCTCTATGATGATCAGATTATCAGACTGCTGTATGAAGAAAGCAGTGCTGCGGTATCCGCAGCGCCGTACAGCAACAGTATTCCGATCAAAGCGGCGAATGTGTCCAACAGCACGCTGAAAAAGATCATTGCCGATTACGGCCTGGAGGGCAAATACTTAAAGTATTATTCGCGCAATTCCGCCGCAGTGCAGGCAAGCGTATTCCGCCGCCTGCGTGTGTCGGAGTACAACGACCTGATGACCATGTTTTCCAATGAGTTCCGTTTCCGTGACGTCACATATGAAAAATGGTATTATTCCGCGGTGGAATATGTCGCGGGGCGCGGGTTGATGAACGGCATGAGCGCAAACACCTTTGAACCGGAAACGAACTGTGACCGCGCGATGGTGGTGACCATTCTTTACCGCTTGTCAGGCAGTCCGTCGGCGGGAAATTCCTCGTTTAGCGACGTGAAGAGCAGCGACTATTTTTCCGCCGCGGTGGCGTGGGCGCAGAGCAGCGGCGTGGTGACAGGTACCTCGCCGACCACGTTCCATCCCAAGCGTGCCGTGTCCCGTCAGGAATTGGCAGCCATGCTGTTCCGATACGCGGCGTATCGCGGTAAGAATACCTCCGGCAGGGCGGATCTCTCTGGGTTCGCAGACCGCGGCCAGGTGGCAGATTGGGCAATGGGCGCGATGCAGTGGTGTGTGAGCACCAAGCTGATTCAGGGAGATGAAAACAAGCTGCTGCGTCCCACCGATCTTGCGACGCGTGCGCAGATTGCAACCATGATACAGCGTTTTGTCACCATGTACGGCATGTGACAGAGGAGAAGCATGAAAAGATATCAGTTAATACCGGATTACTGCTTTGACAGTATCTATGAAGTGACGCCGGCCTTTCTCAAGCAAATCGGCGTCCGCGGGCTGGCATGTGATATTGACAACACGCTTGTTACCTATGACGATGCAAAGCCCACGCCGGAGGTGTTGGCGTGGCTGAAAGACATGACGGAGGCGGGAATATGCGTGGCGTTTGTTTCCAACAATCATGCGTCCCGCGTGAATGTGTTTAACGAGGAGCTGGGGCTGTTTGCCGCTGCCGATGCCAAAAAGCCGTCAATCGGAGCGTTGCTGCGGTTTTTTGAACACGCCGGGGTTGCACCCGATGAGGCGGCGGTGGTCGGCGATCAGATTTTCACGGATGTCTGGATGGCGAAGCGGGCAGGCGCTAAGGCGCTTTTGGTGCCGCCGATCAAGGATCGCACCGATCTGTTTCATCGGCTGAAGCGCCTGGGAGAAAAGCCGCTGCTGCACCGGTATTACCGCCGCCTGAAGCGGCGCGCGGCACAGAGCGGACAAAAATGAAACGCGGCGCAAAACCTGCCGCCGTGTGCATTTCTTCCCGATCATAATAAGCAAAAAAACACCCCGCAAGGGCACGGATCAGGTGCGCTTTGCAGGGTGCTTTTATGCTTTGCGGGATGCAGACGGCAGACGCGATGCGCAAACAAAGCGAGGGGAGCACGTTATTTGTGCGGCGCTTATTCTGCGCTGTCTGCGTCGGCGTATACCAAGGTGAGATTTTTGATATCCGACCACAGGCCGGATTCCGTGCGGACATAATATTGCACGGTATAGGTCGCCTCTTTGCTGGAGGAGATATAAGCGGGGACGGAGTGATACATGATTTTGGCGTTGTTGCTGTCTGCTGCAACCTTTTTGACATACAGAAACGGGTCGAACTTCTCGCCTGTATGCAGCCGGACATAGTCGGTTGACAGCTCTATAGCGGGCGCTGTGCCGCGGGCGACGGTTTTTTCAATCGCATACTGATTCTGCGTGCGTTCCAGCTCTTCGTCGTCTGTGGGTTCGGTGTAATTTTTAACCGTTATTTTTCTCTGTGCGGTTGCAAGATTCTCATCGCTGTCATAGACATAATAGCGGACAACGGCCTGCGTTTTGTCCTCACTGTAGGCAATCCGGTCGATGCAGACGTCGCTGCTCAAATCTCCGTCCTGGATATCCGAGGCGGTGACGCCCTGCAGCAATACTTTTTCGGGAGTGCCGTATTCATAGACCAGCTCGTCTTGCGATATTTCTATGACCGGCGGGTCGTCCGGCCGGTTGCAGCGCATTGCAACAAACACCACGCATAACAGGACAAGAGCAAACAGCAGAATGGCGAAGGAATACTTGTTTGACATGCGGTTTCTCCTTTTTTCAGCGTGCACAGCCGAAAATCAGTTTTTCGCTTTGGTGAGATCTGTCCGCGATTTTTCCACGGCGGAATCGGCAGCGCCGGAACCGGCGCCGTAATAATCACCGTAATACAAATACGGAGGATGAGAATGCTTGTACTGCTTTTGAAAGTATTTGCCTGCACGGTAGCCGTACCGTTTGTAATAGTAATAATGATTGCGCTTTCCCAAATCCATTTTGTTAAGCACGACGCCGAGAATTCTGCCGCCTGCCTTGCGCAGCTGATTTACAGTGGACTGTGCAAATTTATAGTTGATTTTGTTTGCCTGCAGCACAAAGACGCAGCCGTCACACAGGGGCGTGATAACCGCCGCGTCAATCAGCGCGCCCAGAGGCGGGGTATCAATGATGATGATATCGTATACGGAGCGTGCCTTTTCGATAAAATCCGAAAACAGCTGACTGCTGAGCAGTTCTGCGGGATTGGGCGGAATTGCGCCGGCGGGCATGATGTGCAGGTTGCCGCTGGCACAGATGCAGTCGAGAAAGTTCGCCTGGCGCGTCAGATAGTGCGCCAAGCCGTTGACTTTTTTCTGAATTCCCAGCCGGCCGATCAGAATGGATTTGCGCAGATCGCCGTCGATGAAGAGCACCCTGCTGCCCTCCTGCGAAAAGGAATAGGCAAGATTGAGCGCCACGGTGGATTTTCCCTCATCCTCCGAGCAGGAGGTGAGCATGATGACTTTTATGTCAGCGCCGCAGAATTGAATGTTGGCGCGAATTGATTTGAACGCCTCGTTGGTGAACCAATCATGGTCCACAAGCTTGCTGATATCAATCTCAACCATAATATATCTATCAGATTCCTTTCTGTGATTCTCAAAGCGGGAATTGCAGCCGAAAACCGTTTTAAACGGGCTGTTTGGAGCGTTTTTTCTTTTTCTTTCGCTCTTCGGTGGCGGATTCCATTACCGGCAGCGCGCCCAAAACGCTCAAATTGAGATACCGGTTGACATCCTCCGGCGTTTTGATCGTATCATCCAAACGGTGGCGGATGCAAATGACCGCGGCGGCGATCAGCGCGCCGGCCGCAAAGCCCAAAACGGCGTTGCGCGGTGCGCCGGAGGATGTGGAGGCAACGGGGAGCGACGCCTCTTCCACCAGGTTTACCGCTTGAATGGCCATAATGTCACAGATATACGTCGATGCACTTTCGCGCACGGCGTTGGCAAGGTCCTGCGATACTTTGGGCTGGGGTGTGGTCACGGAGATTTCGAGAAAACGGGTATCATCCGGGTTTTTGACGCTGATACAGCTCCGTACATATTCGTAGGAGTAGTCGGCGTAATCCTCTCCGAGCGAATCGATGGCGTTTTCGATCACCGGGCGACAACGGATCATTTCGATGCAGTCCGAAGCGATCATCATGCCCAGCGAAAGACCGGAGGTTGCGTTGGTGTTGTTGCGGTCCTGCTCCAAAATATACACCTTTGTGGTAGAGGTGTACAGAGGGGTGAAGCGCAGATCGGTAATCAGATACGATCCCAGTGCGCAAATTGCCGCAACCAGTAGAATGATGAATTTATTCCACCATAGCAGCGCGGCGTATTCCATCAAATCGATTGCCTCGGTACGTGAGAGCTGCTCCTGCTCGAGATTGGACATGTTGACGCTCCTTTCGGTTGTTAGAAAAAACGGAGAAAACGGTCTCCGCAGAGATCCCGTGCGGCTTGCTCGCCGCACCAGGTCTTGAGAATCTGATATGCTTTTTTCATTCTGGGTGGGCGGTGTGCGACACTGTGCGCATCGGTGGCGACAAAGTCAATCAGGCCGCTGACAAACATCTTTTTCAGGGTGTTTTTGTAGAAAAAGCCGGGTGATATCACGGTTTGTGCGTTGATTTGCAGCAAAATCCCGCGTTTTTTCATTTCCGACAGACATTTCAGCTTGTTGTCTGCCAGACAGGAATAGCGTTCCGCGTGCGCCAATACCGGCTGATATCCGGCATATTGGATTTCTGACAGGCGCGCGGTCATGGTTTGCAGATCGATTTGAACCGGGAATTCCGTGAGCACCAAAGCAGTGCCGCCAAGTGTGAGAACATGTCCGCTGCGGATGGCGTCGCCGCAGCCGGAAAAGGCCAGCAGCTCATTGCCCGGAAGCAGACGAAAATCCGGTGCGATCTGACGTGCTGCGTTTTGCGCGGCAGAAAACGCCGCGCGATACTTCTCCGCGTAGTCGGCGTGATTTATGGAATGAACATGCGGTGTGGCAACCAGTATGCGAATTCCATCCGCATAGGCGGCGCGGAGCAGGGCGATACTGTCCTGCACGGTGTTTGGGCCGTCATCCAAGCCGAAAAGCACATGTGCGTGCATATCCGCAAAGCCGTGCATGATATTCTCTCCCTTCATTGGTCAATATCGTGTGGGGTACGGTTATACAGAAAGGCATGAAAGCGTCGCACGCACGGACGGAAGACAAAAAACAGATAACAGCGATAGGAAAGGGTATTGCGGCAGAGCGCTTTTTTTCCGCGGTAAACCGTTTTGACGCAGGCGATGATCTGCTCCGGCAAAACATCCTCCGGCGCGCATTGCGCATCCCCGCAGACTGTGAAGGACGCATCGTTTTTTTCAACGATCCGATGCAGGACATATTCTCCTGCCGGTCGGCGAAACAGCACAATGTCTCCCTTTTCCAATGCGGTGGGCGATATCAGCACAACACGGTCTCTCCCGCTTCGCAAAAGGGGCATCATGCTGTGCCCGCGCGGCGTGAGAACAAATTCTCCCCCGCTTTGCAGGATTTCTTGCAGAATCGGTGCAAACTCATGCAGAGAAAAGGTTTGCGCCGCACGCGTCATTGCAAAAGATCCTCATCCCGCAGCGACTGCACAAAGCGCGCGACATCGCGCTGCGCGGTCTCTGCGTCTACATCATAGGCGTCGCGGATTGCGGCAACCAGATCAATTTCGGTTGTTTCGCTTTCCAGCAGCTTCCATAAAAATCTGCCGGTGCTGTTCAGTTTGATAATCCCGTTGAAGGAACGGCTTGCTTCCCCCGTGGCGACCACAACCGTTTGATCTGCCAGCTCCCGCATGATAAATCCGTCTTTAATTTTCATGGATGGTTTCCCCTTTCTGTTGTTGCGCCCGGCACCGGGAGGAGCCGTTGCAAATGATGCCGAAGGCGGCGGCAGAAGCGCATACGGCGCTTTGTGCGGGAGTTGCTTCCAGGCACACGGCGGGCGTGGCGCGCATCATGTCGTTTAGCAGAATCATCAGTCGCTCCGGCGCATCGCATTTTTTCGGGAAATAGATTTGGCGGAGCAGCAGACCGATCCACTCGTCTGCCGTCGGGGTGTAGGTGCGGTCATTTTTGCCGCGCTTCAAAAAGCAGATGCCGGATAAGGGAGCAGACGCGTTTCGCTGTTTGCCCTCCTTGCCGCACCACGGCGTTCCGTATACCGTCCATTGTCCGCCGACGCGGCGAATCAGCGGTTTGTCCCCGTTGAGAATATAGGCACGCTTGCCGAATTTCTCGCACCAGAGCTTTGCATGTGTGGTTTTTCCGATGCCGGCGGGTGCACAGAATAAGTATGCCTGCCCATCCAAAACAACGGCGGCGCTGTGCATCATGAAGCCGTCATAGTCGAGCACGCGGCTGCAAATCGCACGGTATATTCCGATGAATTCACAGTATGC
This sequence comes from Eubacteriales bacterium, assembly GCA_048527645.1. GTDB lineage: Bacteria > Bacillota > Clostridia > Oscillospirales > CAG-272 > HGM12669. The sequence continues at coordinate 7,901 of DBGFNI010000014.1, forward strand.
GTGCACTTTTGCTCTGTCCGAATCAGTGAGCGGCTGCGGAAATTGCGCGGCAAAGGCCTGCATGTCGCGGCAGTACTGCTCTTTGTCACAGCAGACGGCGATGGGGGCGGGATCGGCGGCGTGCGCCGAAATCTGATAATCCCGGCAGCGGGAGAGCGTATCAGGATGCCGGTATGTCACTGCAAAGTGCAAATCCGCCAGCTCCATGACAAATTCCATACCGTTCCCTCCGAAAAGAGATAAATTCTTGATACAATTATAACACATTCCGTTCATTGCGTCAACTATTTGTTCAAAAAACAGTCGTTTTTTGCGCGCCTTCCGCCGCTTTTGCCGCGTGAGAACCAAAAACCCCGGAGCGCTCCGCAGGTGGGAGACAATCCGGGGATTTTTTTCGGGAAGAACAGTCGTATTTACGGCGCGGAGGAGTAATATTGCTCTGCGTAATGCACCGTGTCCATGGCGTCCGGCGCATAGTGATCGGCGTGGATGGCATCGGCGTATTCCTGATTGAGCACAGCGCCGCCCACTACGATTTTTGCCTCGGGGAAGGTGCGATGCAGCAGCTGCACCGTGCGCTCCATCGCGGGGACGGTGGTGGTCATCAGAGCGCTTAACCCGATCAGGCGGCAGCCGGTCTTTTGCGCGCAAGCGACAACCGTTTCCGGCGGCACGTCACGCCCCAGATCATGCACGGTAAAACCGTAGCTTTCCATCAGGACGCGGACAATGTTTTTGCCGATGTCATGAATGTCCCCTTGAACGGTGGCGAGAATCATCTCGCCGCGGGAGGCATGTTCGTTTTTCGGCATTGCCCGCTTGACGCAGGCAAACGCCTCGCTTGCCGCTTCGGCGGCAAGCAGCAGCTGGGGCAGATAGGCTTTCTTTTCTTCAAATGCCTTTCCGATGCTGCCAAGCGCCGGGATGATCTGCGTGTTGATCACGTCAAGCGGCGCTTCGGTTTTTAAGAGCTGATCTGCCGCCTGTGCCGCCTGTTGGGACAGCCCCCGGATGATGCAATCTGCAAGGGAGGGCGCCGCCGCTTGCTGCGCTGCCGCCGGTGCGGCAGCGGTCTGTCCGTCTGTGTATCGGATATAGTCACCGCACGCGGTATCCAGCATGTGCAGAACACGGTATGCGTGGTAGGCGTCAGTCATCGGACGTGAGAGCGGATTGACAATGGCGCAATTCAGACCCGCCTCCAGTGCGGCGGTGAAGAACGCGGCATTGATTTTTTCACGGCAGGGCAAGCCAAAGGAAATGTTGGACACGCCCAGACTGACGCAAAAGCCGCGCGCTTTCAGCATACGGACTGCCTCCAGCGTAACCTCGGCGCTGTCGGGCTCCGCGGAGACCGTGAGCGTCAGGGGGTCGATGACCAAATCCTTTTGGGAAATGCCGTATTGCGCAGCGCACTGTGCGATCCGCTCTGCGATTTGCACGCGCTGCTGCGCGGTTTTGGGGATGCCGCTTTCGTCCATGGTCAGGGCGATCACGGCGCCGCCGTATTTTTGAACGAGCGGGAACACCGCCCGCATGCTTTTTTCGTCGCCGTTGACGGAGTTGATCAGTGCTTTGCCATTGTAGAGACGCATGGCGTCTTTCAAAACGTCGGGATCGGAGGAATCCAGCTGCAACGGCAGATCGGTGACTGCCTGCAGGGCAGTTACCGCCCGGCACATCATCTCCCTCTCGTCGATTTCCGGCAAGCCGACATTGACATCGAGGATATGCACGCCGCATTCCGCCTGCCGGAGTCCCTCGTTAAGAATATATTGGATATCGCCGTCGCGCAGTGCCTGCTTGAAGCGGGACTTTCCGGTGGGATTGATGCGCTCGCCGATGAGGACGGGGTCCCGTCCGATTTCGACCGCGTGGGTGTAGGAGGTCACGAGTGTGTCGGTTTTCGGGGTCGGAATGGTAAAAGGGATGCCGTCTGTCCGCTCCTTTGTTTTGCGGATATAGTCCGGCGTGGTGCCGCAGCAGCCACCCAAAATCGAGACGCCCATCTGCGCCATCTGTGCCATGGTATCGGCAAAGGCGTCGGCATCCACATCATAGGCGGTGACGCCGTCCCGGACGACGGGCAGCCCCGCGTTGGGGTTGACGATGACGGGAACAGAGGCATACTGCAACAGCGTGCGCACGACGGGGAGCATTTGCTGCGGCCCGAGCGAGCAGTTGATTCCGAGCGCCGCCACGCCCATGCTTTCCAGCATTCCGATCATGGCACGGGGATCTGCACCCGTCATCAGTCTGCCGCTTTGGTCGTAGACATTGGTGACAAAAATGGGCAGATCGGCATTTTCCTTGGCAGCAAGCACCGCCGCCTTGGTTTCATAGCTGTCATTGAGCGTTTCAATGAGGATCAGATCCACGCCTGCTTTGACAGCGGCGCGGACATTTTTTGCATAGAGCGATACGGCGTCCTCAAAGGCAAGGTCGCCTAAGGGATGCAGCAGCCGCCCGGTGGGACCCATGTCAAAGGCGATGAATGTATCCGCATCACCGGCGCGCGCGTTTTCAGCACACTGCACGGCGGCGGTGATCATCTGCTCGTAGTTTTCATATTTTTCGGCGTTGATGCCGAAGGTATTTGTGGTGATGATGTTGCTGCCGGCTTGCAGATAAGCACGGTGCAGCGCGGTGATTTTTTCCGGTTCGGACAGATTCCACATCTCCGGCGGCGTGCCTGCGGGCAGTCCCATGCTTTGCAGCACGGTGCCGGTGCCGCCGTCAAAAAACAGACGCCGGCTGTGCAGTGCTTGCAGAATCTTGCTATCTTCTTTCATCTTGTTTTACCCCCATAACGGCGCTGACGGATTTTGTCGGGACCATGAGCATGCTTTTGGTCAGCGTCAAGCCCAAGAACTTTTGCGCGCCTAAAAATTCCAGCAAGGCTGGCTGAATCTCCAGAGGGAGACTGCCGTACCCGGGGCTGAAGCGGCGCGTGGTCGGGATGCTTTGCCCAATGCGTGCCTGCATGGCGTCCGCCGCTGCCTCCACCGCGCTGCTTGCCAAAGCGTCCGTCAGAAACTGTGCGGCGGGAGAGGTCATGGACAGTCGGGTCAAAAGCCGGTCCGTTCCGACGCCGAGCGTCACGGCCATGGTGATCGCGTATTCACAGTGCTCCAGCAAACGAACAAGGCTGTCGCAGCGAATCTCGCCGAATCCGATGTCCAGCACCCCCTGCGCCAAGCGCCGCACAGGCGCACAGCGCCAAACACCCTTTGGCTCCATGACGGCGCGCAGATTGCGCTCCGCTTGCACAAGTCCCGGCAGAGAGGCGGGATCGGCGCCGCCAAGGCGCGCTTTGGTTTCCGCCGGGGACAGAATCAGCTCGCTTGAAGAAAGGGTGATGATCTGCGTTGAACAGTTCATCGGAGAATCTCCGAGACATTGCTGCGGATGGCTGCCGCCACATCCGGGTGATTCATCGAATACACATGCACCGCCTGAATGCCGTTTGCATACAGATCGATAATCTGCTCTGTGGCAAAGGCGATGCCCGCCTGCTTCATTGCCGCGGGATTGTCACCGTACCGGTCTACCAGCCGCAGAAAGGGCTGGGGCAGGGTGTTGCCGGAAATGGAGCAGATGCGGCGGATCTGACTTTTGCTGGTGACCGGCATGACGCCTGCGATCACCGGGACGTCAATCCCCGCGCGGTACAGCCGGTACATAAAGTTGTACAGAATATTGTTATCAAAAAACATTTGCGTGGTGAGAAATTCGCAACCCGCTTCAACCTTGATCCGCAGACTTTCAATGTCTGCCGTGCTGTTGGCGCTTTCCGGGTGATTTTCGGGATAGCAGGCGCCGCCGATGCAAAAGCCGCCGAATGCGCGAATCTCCTCCATCAGCTCACTGGCATAGTGAAAGGCGAGGGTTTCCCGGTCATAGCCGGCGGGAATATCGCCGCGCAGCGCAAGGATATTCTCGATTCCGCGTGCGCGCAGATCGCGCAGCAGCTCCCGGATCCGTTCCTTTGTCGCGCCGACACAGGTCAGGTGTGCAAGGGGGGTGACGCCCTCCTCCTTTAGACCCGAGGCGATTTCCGCCGTGTATTGCGCGGTGCTGCCGCCGGCGCCGTAGGTGACGCTCATATAGGACGGGTGGAGACGGGCGATTTGTTTGGTTGCAGCCCAGACTTCATCAAACAGAGCGGAGGTTTTTGGAGGAAAGACCTCGAAGGACAGCCCCGGTTTTTCGCTTCGGAGAATATCGGTGATTTTCATGCATGTTGCTTCCTTTTTTTAATATCGGTGTGGGTGAAAAATCCCGCTGTGCGCATCGGCGCGGACTCGGTCGGTTCAGTCCTGCTTCAGGCCGAACAGCACGCAGCCGTTTTCTTTACATTCGCGGATTTTCCGCTCGATCACGGCGAGCTCGCAGTGAAAATGCGCGGCGGTGCAGGCGCGGCACAAAAAGCGCGTCGCGTCCCTGTCGCACAGCTTGCGGTAGATGGAAATATCGTCGTCTTGCAGCGTGGCACCGCATTTTTTGCATTGCTGCATCAGGCGTCAACCACCTTTGCGCGGAAAAGTCTGAAATCGTGCGGCTGCATATCAAACGCATAAATGTTTTCTTTGACGGTGCATTCCTCACCGCTCCAGACATCGCGCAGCAGCAGCGTTTTGCCGGTGCCGAACAGGCCGAAACGGTCCAGCGCGATCTGGTTGGTTGCGCTTGCCCAGGACATTTCATCGGTCAGATTGAACATGCCGATGGCATACTCATTGTTCTCCAGCTTGCGGACATAAATCGGTGTGTTCCGATCGTCGCCGTTGAGGTTGTACGGTTGGCAGCCGGCGGTATCCTGATCAATGCGCAGAACCTCCGGGTGAGAGAGAATGGCAAGCGTTTGCTCGTCTGCCTGCCTCAGATCGCAGCCGATCATCAGAGGCGAGCCGCACAGCGCCCAGGCGGACATGTGCAGGCGGTATTCGTTGTCGGTGCAGCCGTCCATGCCCACATTGCCCCGTCCGCGCATGCCGACGATGAGCATGTCCATGTCGGGGAAGCAGTTGATCCCGCCATAGGGAAAGGCGTCCTGCGCCATGCCGACCAGTTCCTTCATATCATACCAGTTGTCATTGATATCCCGCGTGGTGCGCCACATATGCGCGCCGGTGGTGCGGATCCATTCCCGCGTGTTGTCCTTACCGGCGGTGCAGGCGCTGAACAGAATATCTCTGCCGCAGCTTTCCAGCGCCGCGCCCATGCGGCGGAAGAGCAGCGCGCCCTGCTCCGTTCTGGGCATCCAGCAGTAATCGTATTTCAAAAAGTCCACGCCCCACGCAGCAAAGGTCTGCGCGTCTGTGAACTCATAGCCGTAGCTGGCGGGATAATTTGCACAGGTTTTATAACCGGCACAGGAATACATGCCGAATTTCAGACCCAGGGAATGAATGTAGTCGGAAAGCGCCTTTATCCCGCTTGGAAATTTTGCGGGATCGGCAACGAGATGCCCCTCGGCGTCCCGCTCGCGCAGCGCCCAGCAGTCGTCGATCACCACATATTCATATCCGCAGTCCTTCAGCCCGGTTTTCACCAGTGCTTCTGCGTTTTCGCGGATGACCTGCTCGTTGACGTCGTGTCCGATGGTGTTCCATGAGTTCCAGCCCATGGGCGGTTTTGCTACATACATTGTTTTCTGCTCTCCTTGCTTGAAAATATGATGAAAGAATGCCTGCGCACCCGGCGCTGCCGTGCCGTGCGAAAGGGCATGCGGCGTGCGGCGGGATGCGGAGGGGAAAAAGTTATGTACGGGTGTAGTGCGCGGTGATACGGATCAGGGGATTTTCCGGCGTTTCACCCTCCGTATGTACGGTGATTTTTGCTGTTTTTACAGCGGGAAAGGTGCACACGCGCTTGTGACCGACGGTGCTTGAACGGTAGATGCACAGCTCCCGCCCGCTGATGAGCGTCAGATGGACGGAAAAGCCGGTGATGTGCTGACTGTCCGTGAGATCCTCCTGCAGAATCAGACCGTCCACCATTAGCGGCAAATCCGCGATGAGAACGTAGGTATTTGGCGATCGTTGTTCGGTTCGGAAGGGCAGGGGCGTACCCCATTTTTGCCGCAGCAGGTGCCCGAAGTACAGCAGACTCTCCGCATCGGGCGCGGGCAGAAGCCCTTGTGCGTTCGGGCCGATGTTGATCAGCATATTTGCCCCTCTGCCCACGCTGTATTCCCACAGTCCCAGCAGCTCCTCGGGCGTTTTGACGGTGTCGGCATTGTTGTCGTCAAACCAGGTGCTGCGCATTTTCAGATCACATTCCGCAGGCAAAAAGCGGATGTCTTGCAGCTGCTCCAAATCATCGGTCTGCATGGAAAAGGGCAGACGGTCGGTGAGGTTGCAGTTGTCGATCTCCGCATAGCCCTCTTCGTTGCCGCACCATCTGGTGTCGGGGTCCCACATGTTGAAAATCAGAATATCCGGCTGCAGGGAACGGATCGTGCGGATGATGCGCGCCCGGTCAAAGACATGCCCCTCCGCGCCGCAGCCGTCAAACCACAGGTAGTCGATTTTGCCGTATTGCGTCAGCAGTTCCGTGATCTGCGCGATAAAATAGTCGTCGTAATCCGTGCTTTGAAAATCTGCGTTTTCTTCTCCCCACTGTGCGGGCGAATAATACAGTCCCACGGCAAGGCCGTGCCGCCGGCACGCCTCACAGAACAGCTTGACAACATCCCCTTTTCCGTCCATCCACGGCGTTTGCCTGACGGTATAGGTGCTGTAGGCGCTCGGCCAATTGCAGAACCCGTCGTGATGCTTGCAGGTCAGCACGGCATAGCGGCAGCCCGCCTCCTTCACCGTGGCGATCCACCGGTCGGGGTCCAAATCGGCGGGGCAAAAAGCGTCTGCCGGCATCGGACGGTTATCCCAGTCCTGATGTCCGGGATAGCAGGAGCGGATGCCGAAATGGAAAAATGCGCCCATTTCCCAGTCCATGAATTGCAGCTGCTTTTCGGTCGGTTTACAGTCGGTGCGGCGTTCGGTCACAATTGTTGCCTCTCTTTTCCGTGCAGCTTGCTGCGCACAAATTTTTTCAGCATGCGGATGCCTGCCCGGTTGCTTTTGCAAGCGGTGAGCAGCAACGCGCCCTCATAGGTGGAGAGCCCCACAATGCATTTTCCCAAAAACATCCACAGCCCGCCGGGAAGCGGCAAAACCGTGAGAAGCGTCAGGGGAACGCACGCGGCAAGCGCGGCGAGGAAAAAGCGGATATACTCCCCCCGCACCGCGAAAAAGCGGTATTCCGGCAGATAATGCCGGATCGAGCGGTTGAGCAAAACCACGGTGAAAACGACGGAAACGCTGGTGGACAGCGCAATGCCCAAAATGCCGATGACAAAGGACAGAGCGACGCTCAGCACCGCATTCAGAACAACGCCGAAGAGAGAAAGAATCAGCGGTGTTTTTGTGTTTTGATGCGAATAATGCGCGCGCAGATACAGCTCTCGCACGGCGGACGCGGGAATCCCCGCGCAAAGACCGATGAGTGCCACGGCGGTGCGCTGTGTGTCCGCGGCGGTAAAGCTGCCGCGCTGATAAATGATTTTCACAATGTCACCGGCGGAAAAAACAGCCACAAGCGAAACGGGAATCAGGATCCAAAGCACCATTGTGACCGATCGGGTGAGGGTCTTTGTCATCTCTTTTTGATTGTTTTGCGCGACATATTCGGAAAATTTTGAAAACAAAATCAGTCCCACCGAAACGGTGAAGGAGGCGGTGACAAACTGCTCCAGCGTGTTTGCATACGCATAGGAGGACACGGTTCCCTCGCCCAAAAGCGAACAGATGATTTTATCTATGATATGATTGCACTGCACGAGCAGATTGCTCAGCAGCAGCGGAACGGACAGCTTCAGAATGTTTTTGACCTTGGCGTCGTGAAAGGGCGATATGGGTCGGAAATGAAAGATCCTGCGGCAGCACGCCGCCAGCAGACCGATCTGAATGAGATTGGCCAGAACAAAGCCGATCACCAGCGCATACAGCCCGATCTTTGCGCCCAGCAGCATCATAAACAGAATGATGACGGGGTTGACAATGACGCCGTACAGCTTTCCCGGAATATAGGAATCGTTTGCATTGAGCACCGCGGCCAGATTGGACTGAAACGCGGCGAAGAGAATCGTCAGTGAAAACAAGCGCAGATAGCGGATGAGCAACGCGCTCTGCGCGCCGGTATATCCGGGGCACAAAATCTTTGCAAGCAGCGGTGCACAGAGCACCAGCATGCCGACCAGGACAACGCTGAAAAGCAGATACATGGTCATGACCTTGCGTGCCACGGTGTTTGCGGCTTTCACGCCGCTTTGCGTTCTGGTCTGGATATAGACCGTCACCAGCCCCATCGTGAGCGCCTCGGTGAACGCAAAAGAGAGCCCCAGCATAAAATCGCTGGAAGTAAAATAAATATCTGTCTGATAATCGGAGCCGAAGGAAAAGGCGATCATTGCCTGCCGCAAAAAGCCCAAAACCTTTGACAGCAGCATAATGACCGTCACCCATGTGACATTTTTCAATACCGAATCACTGTTTTTGTTTTCCATTGCTACTCACTGATAAAAGGGGTGACGGCGAATGCACGTCAACCCCTTTCGTTTTTTTGTTCGGTTGCCTGTGATCAGCCCAATACCTTTTTTGCGGCATCGCGGATGACGCCGATCTTCCATTCGCAGTCCTTTGCCTGCCACTCCCATTCACCGTTCCCCCAGGGCTGAATCCCGGTGTAAACGGTTGTGGAAAGATACTTCAAGGTGTTGGGGCACATATCGGGCGTATAGTCCATCTGCAGTCCCTGATTCTGCGGCATTTTGAAAGGATCCATGCCGGGATTGAGCGCGCCGCGGTGCTCCAGAATCGGCAGCCAGTTGGTATATACATGCTTACCCGTGTTGATCGGGACGGTGCCCCAGACGCCTTCGCAGGCGGCAAAGGCTGCTGCCTGTTCGGGTGTGTCAAAGCGGATGGCGATGATGCCGGTTGCGCGGCCTGACGCATCGTGCGAGGGGATGAGATCGACCACGTCGCGGATGCCGTTTTCCACATAATCCAAAGAATGCTTCAGATCGTCCACCAGCGGATCCAGACGCTTGAGCTGCTCACGCAGAATGGCAGCGGAGATCTCGTTTGCGCGGTATTCGGTGCCGCAGAAGAGGCTTTGATCGACATTTTCCAGCTGGTTGCCGAAATAAGCAACCGCGGAGGAATCGTGATAGATCAGCGCCTTTTGGTAAATATCCTGATTGTCGGTCACCAGGCATCCGCCCTCGCCGGCGGTCAGAATCTTATAGAAATTGAACGAAAAGGCGCCGACGTCACCGATTGTGCCCAAGCGCTTGCCCTGCCAGGTAGAGCCGTTTGCCTGGCAAGCGTCCTCCAGCACCATGATGCCATGCTTCTTTGCAACTTCCATGATTTTGCCCATATCACAGGGGAAGCCCTGCATGTGAACCGGGATGATTGCCTTGGTGTGCGGGGTGATTTTTTTCTCCATGTCCTGCACATCGAGGGTCAGCGTTTCATCCACCTCGGCGATAACGGGGATTGCGCCGACGGCGGTGACAGCCAGTGCGGTTGCAATGTATGTATAGCCGGGAACGATAACCTCGTCCCCGGGGCCGATGCCCATTCCGACCAGTGCGGAAATCAGCGCCGCCTTGCCGGAGGTCATGAGAATGGCGTGCTCCATGCCCAGCTTTGCGCGGAATTCTTCCTCAAAGCTGAAACATTCCTTGCCCTCTGTCTTGAATATCTTTTTGCCGTTGATGACACGGGCGACCGCGTCGATTTCTTCCTGTCCGATTCTGTACATATGCTTGCTGTTCTCCTTCCAGTCGTACGATTGCGCGCTTGAGACTTATGCCTTGCCGACAGAGCCGAAAAGCTCCATTTTCTCTTTCACGGTGGCCTTGATGGCTTCTACACCGGGTGCCAGCAGCTTTCTGGGGTCAAAGCCCTTGCCCTCCAGATCCTTGCCTGCCTCGATATACTTTCTGGTTGCCTCTGCAAATGCCAGCTGACACTCCGTGTTGACGTTGATCTTGGAAACGCCCAGAGAAATTGCCTTTTTGATCATGTCGGCGGGGATTCCCGTGCCGCCGTGGAGCACCAGCGGCATCTCGCCGGTCTTCTCCTGAACGGCTGCCAGCGTTTCAAAGCTCAGCCCCGGCCAGTTTGCCGGATATTTGCCGTGAATGTTGCCGATGCCGGCTGCCAGCATGGTGACGCCCAGATCGGCGATCATTTTGCACTCGTCGGGATCAGCGCATTCGCCCGCGCCGACAACGCCGTCTTCCTCGCCGCCGATGGCGCCGACCTCCGCCTCCAGAGAGAGACCGAGCTTGTCGGTCAGCTCGACCAGCTCGCGGGTCTTTGCGATGTTTTCTTCAATCGGATAGTGCGAGCCGTCGAACATGACGGAAGAAAATCCGGCTTCGATACATTTCTTTGCGCCCTCATAGGTGCCGTGGTCCAGATGCAGCGCAACGGGAACGGTGATGCCCAGCTCGTTGATCATGCCGTTTACCATCCCGACAACGGTGGTAAAGCCGCACATGTATTTTCCGGCGCCCTCAGACACGCCGAGAATGACAGGGCTGTTGAGCTCCTGCGCGGTTTGCAGAATGGCCTTGGTCCACTCCAGGTTGTTGATGTTGAACTGACCGACGGCATATTTGCCCTGTTTTGCTTTGGTAAGCATTTCCTTTGCTGATACTAACATAATCAATCCTCCGTTATTTTAATTGGTGCGTCAAATGCGGGATGCTTTTCGCACGCATTTTTATCCTTATATAGTGTATACCAAAACACCCGGAAAATCAAGAGCTTTCCGCAACATTCACAATTTTTTCATTTTATTTTGCGTTGACGGTTTCCTCTTGCCGTTTCGGCGTCGCGGGCATTTGTGTCGGGCGCGGCATATGCTGAAATCAGAGAAGCGGTGAAAAATGTTTGCAGGTGTTTAATTTGCCGCGGCAGCGTGCATAATGTCAGTGAGAGCAACAACGAGAACATAGGAGAGTGAATAAAGGTGACTGTTAAAAGAGGGGATATTTTTTATGCGGATTTGAGCCCGGTGGTCGGCTCGGAACAGGGCGGACTGCGCCCGGTGCTGATTGTGCAGAACGATGTGGGCAATCGGCACAGCCCAACGGTGATTGCCGCCGCAATCACCAGTCAGCTGTCCAAGGCGCATCTGCCGACGCACATTGACGTCTTTGCAGACCATTACGGCCTGAGCAAGGATTCTGTGATTCTGCTGGAGCAGATCCGTACATTGGATAAGCGCCGCCTGCGCGAGAAGGTCGGACATCTGGACCCGGAAGTGATGCAGCAGGTCAACCATGCCATTTCCGTCAGCTTCGGGCTGGGACTGCCGCAGAGCGGCACGGCTCCGGCTGCCGCGGCAGCGGTGCTGGACCGTCATGAAATAACGGGATGAGGAAAAATGGCGGCATGCTTTTGACAAATGCCGGGAAAAACTGTGTTTTTTTACCGCATGCATGCATATAATACAGTAATCAACAATATTTTATGGGAAAGGCCCGGGTAAATATATGATGAAAATTGTCGTATGGCGTTCGCCCCGCTTTTTGTCTTCGCTGCTGAAACGGATTTTTAAGATCGATTGATCCGGCACCAAACGCGCGGCGGCACCGCGCCCGTGCGGGAGACGCTGGCGGTCTTGCGTTGTGTTTTTCGGCGTGGTGCACGCGCTTTTTTTCCTGCCGTTGCGCGAGGAATAAAAAAACTATTGAAAATTCGGGAAAAGTCTGTTATAATGGTAGAGGAAATGAATACTGTGAAAAAGGAAGGACTGTACCATGTATCAGAATTATCCCAATATTACGATTTTCGATCATCCGTTGATCAGTCATAAACTGGCAATTCTCCGTCAGGAAATGACCGGCTCCAAGCAGTTCCGCGAGCTGGTGAATGAGATCGCAATGCTGATGGGCTATGAGGCGATGCGAGATCTGCCGACGGAAACCGTGAAAATCAAAACGCCCTTAAAGGAAGCAAATGTGAAAATGCTGTCCGGCAAAAAACTGGCGTTTGTGCCGATTCTGCGCGCGGGACTGGGCATGCTTGACGGCGTGCTCGCATTGGTGCCCTCTGCCAAAATCGGGCATATCGGTCTGTATCGGGATCATGAGACGCTCCAGCCCAAGGAGTATTACTGCAAGCTGCCGGAGGATATTCAGAACAGACAGGTTATTTTGCTGGATCCGATGCTGGCAACCGGCGGTTCCGGCTCTGCTGCGATTGATTTTATCAAGCAGCGCGGATGCAACAACATCAAGTTTATGGCAATTCTTGCCGCGCCGGAGGGCTTGCAGCGCATCTCTGCCGATCATCCCGATGTGCAGGTATACTGTGCTGCGGTGGATGAGAGGCTCAACGAAAACGGTTACATCCTTCCGGGACTCGGCGACGCAGGCGACCGACTCTTCGGCACACTCTGATTCGTACGGATATCAGACCGCTGTGGAAACACAGCGGTCTGTTTCTTTTTTCTACCGCTTGACGGCACAGCTGGGCGGGAGTATAATGTATCTGGCATGGAAGAACTTTCGTAATATTCAAAAATCAAGAGGTCAAAAGATGCTGACATATGATTTAAAGCAGAAAAAGGAACATCCCGCGCAGCCGCTTTACATGGCGCTTTACCGCGCGATCCGGCAGGACATCTGTGAGGGGAGACTCGCGCCGGGAGATCGGCTGCCCTCCAAGCGGGCGCTTGCCGCGCATTTGCAAATCAGCAAGGTGACGGTGGAAAACGCATACGCCCAGCTGGAGGCAGAGGGATATATCTGTGCCCGTCCGCGTTCCGGCTTTTATGTTGAGCAGTTGCCCGATGCGCTGACGCCGGAGCCGGAGGAGAAGGAAACAGTGCGAATAGACAGCGGCGGGCAGGACCGGGCGGTGCGGCTCGATTTGTGCAAAAACAGCATGCCCGCCGTGCTGTTTCCGTTTTCGCTGTGGGCAAAACTGACCCGTGAGGTGCTGACGGAGAGCGGGGAGATGCTGATGGAACAGGGGGATCCCGCCGGGGCATACCCGCTGCGGTGTGCCATTGCGGATTATTTGTATCGGATGCGCGGCATGACGGTTTCGGCGGAGCAGATCATCATCGGAGCGGGAACGGAGAATTTATACCAGCAATTGATTTTGCTTTTGGGGCACAGCAGACATTATGCGACGGAGGACCCCGGCTATCCGAAGATTCGCCGCCTGTTTGAGGCGGGTGAGGTGCGGTATTCACTGATTCCCATGGATGAGCAGGGCGTGCTGCCGCAGGAATTGGCAGACAGCGGCGCGGAGATTCTCCATCTGTCGCCCAACCATCACTTCCCTACCGGGGTGGTGACGCCGGTGTCGCGCCGCCGGCAGCTGCTGAACTGGGCGCATGAAAAGCCGGAGCGGTATATCATCGAGGATGATTATGACAGTGAATTTCGCTTTACGGGCGCGCCGATTCCGCCCATGTTCAGCGACTCGCACAACCAGAGTGTGATCTATCTGAACACGTTTTCCAAAACCATTTCTCCGGCGCTGCGTATTGCATATATGGTTTTGCCGCCGGCTCTTTTGCAGCGGTACCGGCAGCGTCTTGGCTTTTCCGGCGGGACAGTCTCTCTGACGGAGCAGCTGACGCTGACAAAATATCTGGAAAACGGACAGTTTGAGCGGCATCTGATGCGGATGAAAAAGTATTACCGGCAGCTGCGTGACCTGCTGCTGCAGACGCTGCGCCAAATGCCCTTTTCCCGGCGGATTCAAATACTGGAGCAGGACGCCGGGCTGCACTTCATTCTTCGCGTGGAGTGGGAGGGGGACGACCTTTCGCTCAAAGCGTTTTTTGATGAGAGGGGAATCCGGGTACGCCTGTTGGACGAGTATTATGCCGCCGACGCCTCTCCTTGCCACACGCATTGTCTGCTGATCAACTATTCGGGGATAACGGCGGAACAGATTCGGCAGATACCGGCGCTTTTTGCGGGATTGTAACCTGTTTTTCCGAAAACGGTTAGATGTTTTTCAATTTCTTTTCACAAAAGGAGGATATCGTTACAACAGAAAGCAGAGAGACGGAGGAAAACAGCATGAAACTCTTACCACGGTATCCGGCGCGATGCTTCGGGGTGTTATTCACGGCGCTTGCAGCGGCTGTTCTTTTGACCGGCTGTCAAAACGGAACGGATCAGGCAAAGCAGGCGCAGACGGAAAGCGCGCAGCAGACAGAGAATGTATCGCAGACCGCGGCGGCGCAGAGCGTATCTTATGAGCAGATCTCTGCACTCACGCCGGAAACGGTGATCACTCTTGTGCAGGATCAGATTTCCGTGAGGGGCGAGGGGGCGACGGTCAGCGGCAATACGGTGACGATTGAGCAGGGCGGCGTTTATGAATTGACCGGCACACTTTCGGACGGAAATATCGTTGTCAGCAGCACGGATAACCAAAAAGTGTATCTGATGCTCCGTGACGCACATATCACCTCGCAGACAACGGCGCCGTTGTACATCGCCGACGCTAAGCGAACCGTGCTGTACACGGTCGCCGGGAGCGAGAACAGCTTTTGTGACAGCGCCGCAGGGGAAACGGCGATGGAGGACACGGAGACGGCGGAATACCCGGGGGCGACCGTTTATGCCAAGGACGATCTGGTGTTTGCGGGCGAGGGCGTCTTGCAGATTACGGCGCTGGGCAACAACGGCGTCAGCGGAAAGGACTGGGTGCAGGTTGTAAGCGGTACGCTGCAAATCAACGCGGTCAATCACGGGATCCGTGCGAAAGATTATTTTGCTGTCTGCGACGGCACGGTGACGGTGGAGGCGGCGGGCGACGGCCTTAAGAGTACCAATGACGCGGACGCCTCCCTCGGATTTGTTCGGATTGACGGGGGGACGCTGGATATCACGGCGAAGCAGGACGGGATAGACGCACAGACGCAGTTGCAGATTTGCGGCGGTACGGTGAATGTGCATGCCGGAGACGAATCGAATGATACACCGTCTGGCGCAAATGCATCGGGCATGCCGGGTGGCACATTCGGCGGAAGAGGCGGTATGGCGGGATATTCCGCATCCGAACAGAATGCGGAATATGACGAAACGGACGATGACAGCGTCAGCATGAAGGGAATCAAGGCGGGCACGGCGCTGTATGTGAGCGGCGGAGAGCTTGCAGTTCAGGCTGTGTCACATTGCGTGCACAGCAGCGGCGACATGCAGATCGACGGCGGAACGCTGTCGGTTTCCTCATCCTACGGCAAGGGCTTTGCCGCCCACGGGGATTTGACCTTCGGCGGCACATGCGATGTCACGGTGAACGGCGCGACGGAGGGCATCGAATCCAAGCAGAGCGTGCAGATCACCGGCGGCAGCGTGCGTGTGCTGGACGCAACGGACGACGGTGTAAACACGGGCGGACAAGCAAGCGAGTCGGACGCGGATGCGCACGGTATTCATATCTCGGGCGGGTATCTGTATGTTTGCGCACCGGCGGGAGACGGCTTGGATTCCAACGGAAATCTGACAGTCAGCGGCGGTACGGCCGTGGTGATCGGCAGCAACAACGGCGGCAATTCCTGTTTAGACAGTGAATACGGCATTTCCCACACCGGCGGCACGCTGCTCGGCGTCGGCAGTGCCTCCTCCATGTGGCAGGATCTGGCAAACGATCTTTCCGGCACATATATTGCCAACACGTCGCTTGGCAGCGGCAGCGATTCGCTGGCGGTTGTGGACGGGCAGGGAGCGGTGCTGGCATATTTGGATCAGAGCTTTGCAAACGCGCAAATCGGCGCGGTGTACTTCGGTGAGGGGGGCGCTGCCTTCGTGGTCGGCGGGACGCTTGCGGGACAGACCAATGCGGACGGATACGCACAGAGCGGAACGCTCAGCGGCGGCAGCACCTTCTCAGCCGGTGAAATCACCGGCGGCATGGGCGGCATGCGAGGCGGTGGCGGCGGCGCGAACGCACCGGGCGATGCACCGCGCGGCAAAGGCGGGCAGCCGCCGGTCTGACAGCGGGAGGTGCTTGCGCTGCATTGGTGACACGAAAGAAACGAAAAAAGAAAGCCGATCGGGTGATCCGATCGGCTTTCTGATTGATACGGAAAAATGAAGCAGGGTGGGGGGAGATTATTCTTCTGCTTTCATCTCTTCTTTCAGCTTTTCTTCCATTTCTTTTTGAATGGCAGGGTCATAGGAGAGCAAAGGCGCAATGTCCTTGTGCTTGATGCGGCGCTGTACATAGTTGTTTGTGATTTTGCAAACCAAACCGCTCAATGCGAGAACGCCGATCAGGTTGGGGATCATCATCAGCCCGTTGAAGGTATCGGAAATATCCCATGCCAGAGAGGAGGTCATGATGGCGCCAGAGATAATCAGCACGACGAAAATGACCTTGTAGATCTGTTTTGCGCGCTTACCGCCCAGATATTCCACAGCCTTGGAGCCGTAGTGAGACCAGCCGAGCACTGTAGTGAAGGCGAAGAGGAGAATGGCAAGTGCAATGAACTTGTCGCCAAAGCCTCCGAAAACAGTGCGGAAAGCGGCGGCAACCAGCGTTGCGTCGCCTCCGGTTCCTGCCGCCAGCGTGCCGGTTGCAAGATCAATGACGCCGCTGGTGAGAACCACCAGCGCGGTCATGGTGCAAACGATCATTGTGTCGGCAAACACCTCAAAAATGCCCCACAGTCCCTGACGGACCGGCTCTGAAACATTGGAATTGGAATGAACCATCACAGAGGAGCCAAGTCCCGCCTCGTTGGAAAACACGCCGCGCTTGAAGCCCTGTGTGACAATGGTTTTCAGCGCGATACCGCCTGCGGCGCCCCATGCTGCTTTCGCCGTGAAGGCGCTCTTGAAAATAGCTGCGAATGCTGCACCGATCTGTGAGTAGTTCACGCCGATGATCACGAGCGAGCCCAGAACAAACAGCACGACCATCACGGGGACGATCTTTTCCGCCACGTTGGCAATGCGCTGCAAGCCGCCCAGAATGATCAGCGCGCCCAGAATGACCAGCGCCACGCCGATCAGCACTGCATACAGCGACACGCCGTCCAGCACTTCGATGCCGGAGAGCGAGGGGATCTTAAATGCGCTTTCGATATTGGAAACAATTTTATTGACCTGACCCATGTTTCCAATGCCGAAGGAGGCGAGGATGGCAAAGCAGGAGAAAAGCACCGCCAGAATCTTACCGATCCATTTGAAACCCTTGTAGCTGCCTAGACCGTCCTGCAAATAGTACATGGCACCGCCTGCCCATTCACCGTCCACCTTGCGGCGGTAATAGATACCCAAAACATTTTCGGAGAAGTTGGTCATCATGCCGAAAAATGCTGCCAGCCACATCCAGAAAACAGCGCCCGGACCGCCTGTGACAATCGCCGCTGCCACACCGGCAATATTTCCCACGCCGACCGTTGCGGCGAGTGCGGTGCAAAGCGCCTGAAACTGCGAAATCGACGCTTTTTCGCCGGTATGTGCAGACACATGCTTTTTGAAAATGCTGCCGAGCGTATATTTGAACCAGTGACCGATGTGCGTGATCTGAAAGACCTTGGTCAGCGCGGTCATGATGATGCCGGTGCCGACCAGCAGCACGACGCCGAACAACCCCCAAACCCAGCTGTTGACATACCCGTTTGCTTTTGCAAGCGTATCAAAGAATGTTCCCATGTTTGATGTCCTTTCTTTTTGCAACAAAAGAAAAACGCGGAATGCCTGAAGCACTCCGCTGAATCATCACGGAAAAAACGGGGTGCGATGCACCGATCCGTTTTGGGTGTGTGATTCTGTCCTTTTGCCTGAGAGATTTGGAACGGGTACGGTTCCTTGCACCTTCGGCATCCGATTGTTACGGAATTCTCCAGAACGCTATCCGCTTTCAGTCCCGGCAGTGTAACCGCGGGGCACCGAATCTGTCCGGCGCCTGCGGGGAAAACTGCACCTGAGAGTGTTACTCCTTCGGTGGACAGCGGCACAGCGCCGTCCGTTTCCTGAAAGTTTCCTTTAGCACAATATATATTTTAATATTTATTTTAACAGATTTTTCAGAATTGTCAATAGTTTTGCGGCAAAGAAGGGAAAAAAGGGGAAAAAGGCGAAAAAACAGCAGGGAAAAAGTGAAAAATTGCAAAAACCCCTTTCCATTTCCCGCAAGATATTGTATAATGATAATATGGATAATTATAATCGGGGAAATATGCAAAGAAAGCACGGTTTCCCACAAAAACGGCATCCGCACTCGGAAAGGATGCCGCAAGCAGAACGGAGGGATTCTATTTGAAGAACAAATGTCAAATCACCATTGCGGGGATCCAACTGAATCTGGTCAGTGAATACGACGCAGACTATGTAGAGCAGCTGGCGCAGCGTGTCGATGCGGCGGTGCAGCCTCTGCTGGAAAAAAGCAATTACTCCAAAGTGGAAGCGGCGCTTTTGTGCCTGATGGACACGATGGACACGCTGGAAAAGCGTGATGCGGAGGTGCTGCAGCTCAAAAAAGAATTGCAGAGCGCGCAGCTCGATATGGAAATTCTGCGAATCGAAAAGGAAAAACTGGCTGCGAAAAAGGATTGACGGCGTGGCGCGAGAAGGCTGAAAAATGCGGGGGAGGGATACGGCATGAGCATTCAGACGCAAACGGCAGATGCTCTTCTGCCGGAGCTGCTCGCGCCCGCAGGCAGCATAGAGGCGCTGCGCGCGGCGGTTTTGGCTGGGGCGGATGCGGTGTATTTCGGCGCGGGTGATTTCAACGCGCGGATGTATGCGGCGAATTTTGACGGAGACGCGCTGCGTGAGGCGATACAGTTCTGCGCGTTTCACGGTGTGAAGACCTATGCGGCGATGAACACGCTGGTTCATGCGCGCGAGCTGCCGGATTTTTTGCGCTGTGCCGAAGCGTTGTACACATGCGGTGCCGATGCGCTGATTGTAGCGGATCTCGGCGCGGCGGCGCTGCTGCACAAAAATTTCCCCGATTTTCCGCTGCATGCCAGCACGCAAGCGTGCGGGCATAACCTTTTTGCCGCGCGTGCACTGGCGGAGGCGGGCTTTTCCCGCATGGTATGCGCGCGGGAAGCGTCTTTTTCCGATTTGCAGACGCTTTGCGCCGCATCGCCGATTGAAATTGAAATGTTTATCCACGGCGCGCTGTGTGTTTCGCAGTCCGGACAGTGCCTGTTCAGCTCGGTGATCGGCGGCAGAAGCGGCAACCGGGGCAGATGCGCCCAGCCGTGCCGTTTGCCGTACCGCTTTTGCGGGAAAGGAAGAGAGCAATACCTTCTGTCTCTCAAGGATTATTGCCTGGCAGGGCATATTACCGAGCTATTATCATTGCGTGTTTCCTCGCTGAAAATCGAGGGGAGAATGAAAAGCCCCGGATATGTATACGGCGTGACGAAAATGTACCGCACGCTGTTGGACGAGCGGCGCTGTGCCGATGCGGAAGAGATGGAGCAGCTGGCACGCCAGTTTTCCAGAGGCGGTCTGACCGACGGCTATTTTGTCGGAAAAACGGATCACACGATGCTGGGAATTCGCTCGCAGGCAGACAAGGACCGCACGGCGGAGGCAGAAAAAAGCGCGCTTGCGGCGCTGCGGGAGCAGGAGGCACGGGGCGGAAAAAAGCATTTGATCAATCTCTGCTTTACCGCACAAAAAGACTGTCCGATCTGCCTTGTGCTGCGGTGTGAGGAAATTGAGGTGTGCGTGACGGGGCCGCTGCCCGACGCGGCGGAAAACACGGCGCTGGACGTCGCCGCCGTGCGCCGGCAGCTATCCAGGTTAGGCAACACGCCGTATGAGGCGGCAGAAATCACCTGCGAAATACAGCCGGCGCTGTCCGTGCCGCTGTCGGCGCTCAACGATTTGCGGCGCCGCGGCATTCAGACGCTGTGCCGGGCGATGGAGCAGGCGCGGTGCCCGCACAGAGAGACGCGCGCATACCGTTTGCCGGAGCATTTGACCGTGCAGCGCGAAAAAGCAGAAGAGCGGCAGATCACAAGCCAGGCGTGCTTTTTTCACACAGAACAGATTGTGCCGCAGGCGAAAACATATTTTGAGCGTATTTGGCTGCCGCTGCAAACGGCGGTTGAAAACTTGCCGCGTGCGCTTGCGGCCGGCGTGCAGGGCGTGATATTGCCGCCGGTGATTTTAGACGGGCGCACGGCGCAGGTGAAAAAAATGCTGGAGCAGGTGCGCGCAGCGGGCATGACGCATGCGCTGTGCGGCGTGCCGGGGCAGATGCAGTTGGCGCGGGAGTGCGGTTTGATTCCCTGCGGCAGTTATCGGTGCAACATTTATTCTTCCGAGAGTGCTGCCGTGTGGCACGCGTGGGGCGGCGAGGAACTCTGTATCTCGCCGGAGCTGACGGTACCGCGGGCAGGCGGCATCCGCGTGCCCGGCAGAAAGGGCGCTGTGGTATACGGCAGGCTGCCGCTGATGCAGCTGCGCCGATGCGTGATCCGGCAGACGGACACGCCGTGCGGCAGTGCGCAGGAGCCGACCGGATATGATGCGTGCCGCCGGGAAAATCTGTTTTTGACTGACCGAACCGGTGCGGCGTTTCCGCTGGTGCCCAGCTTTGACCATCAGAACATGCTGCTCAACAGTGTGCCGCTTTATATGGGTGACAGACCGCAGGAGCTGCGTGCCATGCAGTGTGACTATCACATGTTTCTGTTTTCGGTGGAAACGCCGTCGCAGATACAGCGCGTGATGCATGATTATACCGTCGGCGCACCGGCAAGCGGCGCGCACCGGCGGATTCCGCGCAAGCAGGAGCTGCCGAAGGCGCAGACCGTGCGGAAGCGCGGACACACAAAAAACAGAACATAGAACATAATACGGAAAAGGACTGAAAAAAGAGATGTTTCGTAAAGGTTGGTTATTTGAGGTATTTTTGGTTTGCGTCGGAGTCGTGATCGGCTCGCTGATCGCCGAGCTGGCACGTCCGCTCAAGGCACTGGGGTGGCTGGCTTATTCTCTGTCTTTCGGCTTGCCGCAGGAGCTGCAGGTCAATCTTCATATTGTTGATCTGCGATTCGGCATTCAGCTCAATCTCAGTGTTGCGGTGATTATTTGCGTCATTCTCAGTCTGGTGCTGGGTCACCTTTTGGCGGGGAAGAGCAGATGAAGCCGGATACACTGATTCTCGCATCCAAATCGCCGCGCCGTCTGGAAATCCTGCAGCGCATGGGACTGCATGCGACGGTGCGGGCGTTTGAAACGGATGAGACAGTCGATCCCGCGCTGGAGCTGACGCCGTCGCAGACCGTGCAGCTGCTGGCAGAGCGAAAGGCGCGCGCCGCGCGCGACGCGATCGGCGGGGAAAATGCCGCCGGGCAAGGACGCTGTCTGATCATCGCGGCGGACACCGTGGTGGCGCTGGGAGACAGAATTTTAGGCAAGCCGCGGGACGAGGCGGACGCGTTTGACATGCTGCGCGCCCTGTCCGGCACAACCCACCGGGTGCTCACGGGCATGGCGGTGTGCGATGCGGCGGGCGGCGCGATTGCTGCGGAGGTGTCGGAGAGCACAGTGCGCTTCCGAAAGCTGTCCGATGCGGAGATTCGTGCGTATATTGCGACGAAAGAGCCGATGGACAAAGCGGGCGCGTATGCGATCCAGCAGCGGGGCGCGCTGTTTGCCGAGCACATCGAGGGAGATTTCTTCGGCATTATGGGCCTGTCTGTCAGCACGCTTGACCGACTGCTCCGGGATCATTTTGCATATGATATTCTTGCGGGAAACCCGCACGGCGAGAATCGCGGATAAACCAAGCTGTGAGAATCGCAGATAAACCGAAAAGGAAAGAAACATGGCGAAAACAATAGGAATTGATACGGGAACGCAAACAACCCGCGTGGCGGTGCGGGGGCGCGGCATTGTGCTGCGTCAACCGTCTGTGGTTGCCGTGAGCGAATCGGCGGGGGAGATCATTGCCGTGGGAGACGACGCAGCAAAAATGTACGGCAAAACAGACCGTGACATCACCGTGACCCGACCGCTGAGCGACGGGGTGATTGTGCACTGCGATGAGGCGCAGGGCATGCTGGAGGAATTTATCTCCGCGTCCGTGGACGCCTTTTGGGGGCATCCGCATGTTGTGGCGAGCGTGCCGCTGGGCATCACGGAAATTGAACGCCGCGCGCTGGAAAAGGTGCTGTACGAGGCGGGCGGCAAAAATGTTCGTTTGCTGGAAAGTGTGATATTGGCGGCGCTTGGCGCGTCTGTCCCGGTGATGCAGCCGCACGGCTATATGGTGGTGGACATCGGCGCCGGCACAACCGAGGCGGCGCTGATCAGCATGGGCAGAATCGTGTGTGCACAGTCCTGCCGTGTCGGCGGAGAGGCGATCAACAGTGCGCTGATTGCCCATGTGCGGAAAAAATTCGGACTGGTGATCGGGAGCGGCACGGCGGAGCAGATCAAATGCACCGTCGGCACGGCATATCCCGGCGCGCAGACCGGTGAAATGGGCGTTCACGGTCTGAACGCGGCAAGCGGCAGACCGGATAGTGTGATGGTGAAAAGCGAGGATGTATTCGACGGGATCAGCGACCCCATTTTGCGCATTGTCGAATGTGTCCGCGGCGTGCTGCAAAACGCGCCGCCCGAGATGGCAGCCGACTTGTGCGATGACGGCATCACGCTCACCGGCGGCGGGGCGCTGCTTTGCGGGATGGAGCAGCTGCTTAGCCGTGTGACAAAGACCGACGTGCATACGGCGCAGAATCCCGCGGACGCGGTTGCGCTGGGGCTGAATCGGGTGCTGCGCCGAACGGGCGATCTGGACCGCATTTTTTCGCTGCGGGAAGAAGAATAAACTGCTTAGAAAGGAACGGCGTTTTCAATCAGATGAAACCATTGAAACGATTTCGTTTTTTATTGATACTGCTGGTCGCGGTGTGCGCGCTGTGCGCGGTCTTTTCCGCCTTTGCGTTTCGCGGCGGCAGCGGCAATGTCACCGACGCTTTGCATGCGGCGTTTTCCCCGGCGCGCGGCTTTTTCTCAAGCGCGGGAAAACAGATCGGAAAAATCGGCGTGTGGCTGCGTGACAAGGAAGAGATGCAGGAGCAAATCGTCAACCTCGAAAAAGAACTTGCCCAAAAAGAGCAGGAATTGACCGCGCTGCGTGAAAAGAGCGAAAACAATGATTTTCTCACCGAGATGCTCGAACTGAAAAAGGAGCATACCGACTATCAGTTTGTCTATGCCAATGTGCTTGCTGCAAACATGAACAACACCTCCTCCGAACTGATTTTGAACAAAGGGGAAAACTGGGGCATCCGAAAGGGCATGCCGGTGCTGTCGGCAGAGGGGCTTGTCGGTGTTGTGCGAACGGTCAGTCAGGAAAGCTGCACAGTGGCGCCGGTCGGCGACAAGTCGGTGCAGCTGGGCGTGTATTTAGAGCCGGGCGGCGGCTTGGGGCTGTTGCAGGGCGAACTGGAGCTGTGGGAAAAAGGGCAGGTTGCCGTCACGGGGCTACCGCGGGAAACGGCGGTGGAGCCGGGGGACACGGTTCGCACCTCGGGGAGCAGCGGGCTGTATCCGCGTGGCCTTGCCGTGGGGACGGTGCGCGAAATACAAACCGATCACAGCAACGGAAATCTCTATCTGCTGGTGGAGCCGCTGTGTCAGACAGAGCAGCTGGATGAGGTGATGATTTTGACCTCGTTCTCCACACGGATTGAATCGTAAAGCCGGATAACTGTGCAAAATAGAATTCAGAAGAAAATGAGGAAACCGAAGTGAGTCAGATCCAGGAAATCATTCTTTGTAAATACGGAGAAATTGCGCTGAAGGGCGCAAACCGAAAATATTTTGAAGATTTGCTGTGCCGTCAGCTGCGCCGCCGGATGAAGCGGCACGGGGATTTTGCGGTGGAGCGCTCGCAGAGCACAATCCGCATTGAGCCGTTAAACGACTTTTGCAACATTGACGGCGCGTTTGCCGACGCCAAAAAGGTGTTCGGCCTTGTGGGGGTCAGCCGTTCCGCCCGCTGTGAAAAAAGCATGGAGCAGCTCTGTGAGACGCTGCGCCGCTGGGTGCCCGAGCAGCTTGCCGGAGCAAAAACCTTTAAGGTGGAGGCAAAGCGCAGCGACAAGACCTTTCCGCTTGCATCTCCGGAGATTTGCCGGGAGTGCGGCGGGGTGATCCTTGAGACGATGCCTCGCCTGCATGTCGATGTGCATCATCCCGACGTCACGGTCAGGATTGAAATCAGAGACACGGCGGCGTATATTCACGCCGGACAGGACAAGGGTGCCGGCGGCATGCCCATCGGATCCAACGGCAAGGGACTGCTGCTGCTCTCCGGCGGAATCGACAGTCCGGTGGCCGGACATATGATTGCCAAAAGAGGCGTGCAGATTGAAGCGCTGCATTTTGAGAGCATGCCGTATACCTCCGACCGCGCCCGTGAAAAGGTGATGGAGCTGGCGAAAAAAATGACGGAGTATTGCGGCGATATCCGTCTGCATATCATCTCCGTGACCAAAATTCAGGAAGAATTGGTCAAACATTGTGAGGAGGATTATTTCACGCTGCTGCTGCGCCGCTTTATGATGCGTCTGGCGAATATGACGGCACAGCGCAACGGCTGTTCGGCGCTGATCACCGGGGAGAGCCTTGGACAGGTTGCAAGTCAGACCATGCAGGCAATCGGCGTAACCAACGCGTTGGCGCAGTTGCCGGTGTTCCGTCCCTGCATCGGGCTGGACAAGGAGGAAATTGTATGCGTGGCGCGCCGGATTGATACGTTTGATCTCTCCATACTGCCGTATGAGGACTGCTGTACGGTCTTTACGCCAAAGCATCCCAGAACCCGCCCCGAGCTGTGCAAGGTGGAGCGGGAAGAGGAAAAGGTGGACGTTGAGGCGCTGACGCAGGAGGCCTTTGAGACGCTGTATACCGTTGACATCAAACGATAAGCGCATAGGAGAGAACGGAAACGATGAAAAGAATGAAACGGACATGTCATGTGCTGCTCTGCGTTTTGTGCTGCCTGTCTCTTCTGCTGTCCGGGTGCACCCGGCAGACGGAAGAGGAGCCGCCGGAGCAGACCGGGCCGGTCTATGTGCTGACCTATACTGTGAGCGGTGAGGGCTGCGGCAGGATCATCGGCAACACGGAGCAGGAGCTGCGGGCGGGCGAACCGTCGCAGACGGTTTGCGCCGCGCCGGAGCCGGGATATGTGTTTGTGCGTTGGAGCGACGGCAGCACGGAGGACTTGCGGCAGGGGGACATCATCACAGAGGATACCACCCTGACTGCGGAATTCGCACTGGATATGAAGCCGCTGGAAATGCCGATGCTTTCTATTTATACGGAAAACGGAAAGGCAGTCACCTCCAAGGAGGAATATATCAACGCGACCATTTCCATCTCAAATACCGATGAGGATAATCTGCTCACCGATGAGGCAATGCAGATCCGCGGACGGGGAAATTCCTCCTGGAAACTGCAAAAAAAATCCTATCGTCTCAAGCTGGACAACGCCCGCAATCTGCTCGGACAGGGCAAGGGGCCGGCAAAGGACTGGGTGCTGCTTGCCAACCATTCCGATTTGTCCCTGATGCGCAATTACACGGTGTTTTATATGGCGCAGCGCATGTCGGGACTTGCTTATACCACCTCTGCGGGATTTGTGGAGCTGGTGGTCAACGACGAGTATTTGGGGGTCTATCTGCTGTGCGAGCAGGTTGAGGTCAGTCCGTTCCGCGTGGATGTGGAAAAGGGCTCATCCAACGCAGACACCGGCTATCTGATTGAGCTGGACTGCCGCTCTTCCTCCGAATACGATGAGAAATGCTTTTTGCTGGAGGGGCTTCCCTATGTGGTGAAGAGTGACATTGTCAACGACGCGCAGCTGACCTTTATCCGCGATTATATGATTCAGGTTGCGGAAGTGATAAACAGCGGCGATCAGGCGCTGATTGAGAGCTATGTCGATCTGGACTCCATGGTCGACATGTATATCGTGCAGGAATATTTCAAGAACATTGACAGCGGTTGGGCGAGCTTCTATATGTATAAGGATGTGGGCGGAAAGCTGAAGTTCGGCCCGGTGTGGGATTTTGATATTTCCGCGGGGAACGATTACCGTCTCAATGAGGGCGACTATAAGGAATTGTACAACAGCCCGGACTATGTTGTTGTCGGGGATACACATCCCAATCAAATGCTGGTTGAAATGATGAAGTACGGTTGGTTTGAGCAGCTGGTGATCGCCCGTTGGCGGGAGGTTGCGCCGGTAGTGGAGCAGACCATCGAACAGATACAGAAGACCGTTGACGCAAACCGCCAGGCGCTGCTGCGAAATTTTGAGCGGTGGCAGGTGTTGGGAACCCGTCAGGCGGTGTATCACGAGCCCAACAGCATTCTGATTTTGGATACCTATGAGGAACAGGTGGAATATCTGATCAACTGGCTCAATGACCGAAAAGATTGGCTGGATCAGTATTTTGCACGGAGAAGTATTGTGCTGGAGACGATTGCGGCGGCAACCGCACAGCCCGTTGTCCAGAGCGCCCGAAAAGGATATTGACCCATGAAAAAGATGCTTTTGCCCCAACAGCGCAGCGCGGGCTTTTTGCTCGGTGCAGACGGCTTTCTGTCTGTCATTTCGCTTTTGACGGCATTATACGGCGTGGCGATGATCTATTCCGCGACCCGTATTTTTGAAACATATAAATATGTTTTGATTCAGTTGACAGCGGTGCTGCTGGGATACTTTGCAATGATTCTGGTCTCCCATCTGCGCTATAAAACCTTTGTGCGGTATACCAGATGGTTTTTGTATTTTGCCGCGCTGGCGCTGCTGGTGCTGACGCTTGCCATCGGCACCGGAGAGGGAAACCGGAGCTGGATCCGTTTCAGCTTTATGCCGATTGGATTTCAGCCGTCCGAATTTGTCAAGATTCTGTTTATTCTGACCTTCGCCTTTCATCTGGGAAAGGTCAAGGACCGTCAAAACAGTTTTCTCACATTTCTGATGCTTTGTCTGCATGCGTTTGTGATCATCGGTATGGTGGTTTTGCAGGGAGATT
>DBGFNI010000015.1:0-4480 GCA_048527645.1 Eubacteriales bacterium
TTTCTGTTACAATATAAAGGAAGAAAAAGAATTTCCCGTGTTCGCTATTTTGCCGTTGGGCGGACGGATGCGGGTGAAAATGTCCGTTCGCACAACTGTGCAGACGCGGAAGAAAGAAAGGACGTACGAACGATGGGAACCTACCGTACCGACCGTATCAATGATCAAATGACGCAGGAACTGGCGGTTCTTGTGCGCGAAATAAAGGACCCCCGCGTGAGCAGATGGATGGTCAGCATTACGCAGGCACAGATCACGCCCGATCTGAAATATGCAAAGGTGTTCTATTCCGCGATTCCCCGCAAAAAGGGGACGCAGGTCGATGACGCCGCGCTGCGCGCGGGACTGAAAAGCGCGACGCCGTTTTTGCGCCGGCGACTGGCGCAGACGCTGAATCTGCGCATCACGCCGGAACTGAATTTTACGCAGGATCATTCGATGGAATACGGCGCGCATATTTCTTCTTTGCTTTCCTCTGTGCAGGAGGATATCCGCCGCTTTGACGCGCGCGCCGCGGAGGAGGCAAAGGCGGCAGAAGCGGCGCAGACTGCGGCGGATGACGAATTTGAATGATCGGAAAACGGGAGTGAAAAAAACGATGGCAGCAGGATCGGAGAACCTCTTGCAGCAGCGCGCGGTCGACGAAGCACAGGCGCTTGCATTTTTCCGCGCGCATGACCGTTATCTTTTGGTGTGCCATGCACACCCGGATGGTGATACGCTGGGCTCGGCGATAGGGCTTCAGGTGATGCTGGCGCAAATGGGAAAAGAGGCACGCGTGGTATGCGCCTCCGAGATTCCGCGCCGTTTGCGCTTTCTTGCCGGGGGCGCGGCGCAGCTTGCGCCGCTGCCGCAGGATTTGGAAGCGTATACGGTTGTTACGGTGGATGTTGCCGCACCCGGCTTGCTGGGCGATTATGAGCAGCTCATCGGGGCAGACGGCGCGGCGGCACTTGCCTTGGATCATCACGGCACGCATGTGCCGTTTGCACAGCGGATTCTTTGCCGCCCCGACCTTGCCGCGTGCGCAGAATTGATTTTTGATCTGGCACAGACGGCGTTTGGCTATAGCATCTCGTCGCCGCCGCCGCGCGCATTGGCGGTTCCCCTTTATACCGGCATCAGCACGGACAGCGGCAGTTTTATGTATTCCGCCGTGTCATGGAAAACCCATCAGCGCGCGGCGGTGCTGCTGGCGGCGGATTTGCGCCATTATGAGATTTGCGCGCAGCTGTATGAAAACAAACCGCTCTCCGAGGTGCGCGCCACACGCGCTGCGTACGATCAGATGCGTCTGCATTGCAGCGGTCAGGTAGGCATTGCCGTTTTTACGCCGCAGGTGATGGAGCAGTATGCGCTCTCGGAGGAGGATCTGGATTCTGTGGTCAACCTGATCCGCGGTGTGGAGGGTGTGCGGATTGCCGTTCATGCGAAATACCGTGCGCCGGACACATATAAGATTTCCATGCGCTCGGATCCCGGCTTGGATGTCAGCGCCGTGTGCAGACAGTTCGGCGGCGGCGGACATCCGTGCGCAGCGGGCTGCACGGTCAGCCGGCAAGCGCCGGAGAAAATCGAACAGATGATATTGCAACAGATCAAAGGAGTGCTCGGCATCGCATGAGTGAATCGGTTCATACGGAAAATTCGGGCGTTTTGCTGCTCAGCAAAGCCTCCGGCTATACCTCCCACGACTGCGTGGCGGTTGTGCGCCGCCTGTATCAGACGAAAAAAGTGGGACACACCGGAACGCTTGACCCGATGGCGACGGGGCTGCTGCCCATGCTGATCGGCGGAGCGGTCAAAGCCGCCGATATGCTCACGGATGCGCCGAAGCGCTATCTGGCAACACTGCGCTTGGGCGTGGAGACGGATACGCAGGATATCAGCGGAACGGTGCTGCGCCGCTTTGCGGGGGAGTTTCCCGCGCAGGAGCGCGTGCGCGCGGTTTTGCAGGCGTTTTGCGGGCAGATCATGCAGACGCCGCCCATGTACTCCGCGCTGAAGGTCAACGGTGAAAAACTTGTTGATCTGGCGCGCCGCGGCATCACGGTGGAGCGGCAGGCGCGGCCGATTTCTATTTACCGGCTGGAGGCAGAGCCGCTGCAAGCGGATCTTTGGTCTCTGGACGTCACTTGCTCCAAGGGCACTTACATCCGCACACTTTGTGCGGATATCGGCGAAAAGCTCGGCTGCGGCGGCACGATGGAAACGCTGTGCCGGACACAGACCGGCGGCTTTTCGCTGGAAAATGCGGTTACGTTGGAGCAGCTGGAGGCGATGACCGAGGCGCAGCGCGCGGCACAGCTGATGCCTGTGGAGACGCTGTTTGCGTCTTATCCCGCGGTGACGCTGCCGGCGTTTTATGACCGACTCGCCAAAAACGGCTGTGAGATATATCTGCACAAGCTGAGGGGTGACGCAAAGCGGCTTTTGCCCGGGGCTTTTGTCCGTCTGTATGACGCCAACGGCTTTTGGGCGCTGGCGCAGGTGCGCCTGTTTACCCCGAAAGGGGAGGCGATCGCGCCGCAGCCGGCAATGAAGGTGTGCAAGCGCTTTTCCTGATGATACCACGGCGGAGGAGGTATTCCTTCGCTTTCCGGACGGCAGATCCGACACCGTAAAATTCATCTCCGGGAATTGACAAACGGAAAAAGATGTGTTATACTGTTTCGGTAGAAAATGGGATATAGCCAAGATGGTTAAGGCACAAGACTTTGACTCTTGCATTCCGCTGGTTCGAGTCCAGCTATCCCAGCCAGGCGAGAGCCTCGCCGCGCAATTTTTGCGCGCGGGGCTTTCTTCTTTGATTTAAGCCAAACACACGCATCAAAATGACATCTTAACGGCATCACGAATAAATAAATCCCCGTAAACCAAGCGTTTACGGGGATTTTTGCTTTTCTTGTGTGTTGAAAATCGTTCGAATTTTTGCTTGTAGCTAACACGTAGCCAGCAAGTAGCCAGCAAGTAGCCAGCAGGCAGCCGGCAAGCAGCCGGCAAAAATGCTACCGCGTTTTGTTTTGACCGCGTCGCACGGCTTCGCGGTGTTGACGGAAAAGAAAAACGGAATCACCCGACGGACTTTACATGCCGCCGTAGTCGGAGAAAACTTCGACAATGATCCCAATCACAGTATAACACCTACAGAGAAAAATGTCAATTGTGAAAAACGTTTTTGCAATACTGCTGCGGGGACAATTCCCGAAACGCTTCCATAAGCTTTGCTTTGATACCATTATACGCAAAAGCGGTCATACTTTCAACCCTATGCGGCACGACTTTGACCGCGGCGCAGAAAAAATGAAAGCGCAAAGGAGATTGCCGTGCCGGTGGGACAAGCGAAAAAGGAAAACGTCAGAACGAACGGACGGTAGGGGTTTCGGCCGGGAATGGTCAGGACGGATGCTTTTCGTCAGGCGGGGCAGTTGCAAGATCGGCGAGACGTTGTTCGACCGCGTAATAACAGGTCTTGAAACAGGCGATGCAAAGCGGATCGCAAAACACCGTCTTGTCACAGCCGATCGGAAGAATCAATACCCTGTCAGACAGCCTTTTGTAATAACAGCCGGTTGTCATGTCGCAGGAATGAAGGGGACAAAACACCTTTAATTGAATATTTTGCAAAATTAGGACCACCTTTCTGGTGCAATTATAACACATGTTGCACAAAAATGGAAGAGAAAAACGAATATTTTTGAAATAATTTATGAATTTTTGATTTTTGCTCCGAAAAATCGCATACTAACGGGGTTTTTAAGCGAAAACGTGAATAATTGTGCCAATTACAGAGCAGAGCTGCGGAAAAAAAGGACATAATCAGGCGAAAACTGTGAATGATATATTTCTTAAAAAAGTCACAACGGTTTCAGAACTGTCACCATACAATTGAAATTTCGCGACAAAATGTTGACAATGATTTGTACCTGTGGTATAATTACAACACAAAAACAGATGAGAAAGCCTCATTTTTTGCGATGAAATAAGAATTTTTTTACAAAAATGGAGAAATACGGGAATTGTTACCGGGCGCTCTTTCTGTGTCAGACTTTTCCCACCGTATTTTTTCGCAATTGTAACGGCGATTCGACAATTCTGTAAGCGAATATTTGCGGCATGTGAGATGACGGCAGAGCAAAAATGAGCGATGCTTTCGTTTCGTCGGAGGTTGCACCGTGTCGCAGATACCCTGTGTTTGCTTTGAAATCTTCGGAAACAGTGCGTCGGCGGGTTTGCCGATACGGCTGTTATCGGGTTTTTGAAACAAGTTTTTTGTCCGCAAAAAGGATACGCCAGGAGGCGTGTCAAAGTCCGGGGAACCGAACATTCCTATCGGACGCAAGCCGGAAATACCGAAAATGAAAATGAAATGATCGAAAAAACGGAAATGCAAAAAAAATCGCAGTCTGCGCGGCGATACCCGGGCTGAAATCCCGGTGAGACTGCATGGAATGCGGAAGGCGGCAATGCTGCCGGCACA
>DBGFNI010000016.1:0-13836 GCA_048527645.1 Eubacteriales bacterium
GTTATATGATAAATTTCGTGAAAAATTGTTGGTAAAATCATTGCAAAAATAAAAGAAATTTCCCCGAAACCCTTGATTTTCATCTTATCCTATGGTACAATAATTGAGCCTGGCGTGCGTAGAAGCGAAAGGTTGCTGCAGAAATGCAGGGAATTTTCGTGGAGTATGTCCGGTATTGAACCGGGCGGCAGCGCATCGTGTGCGACCGTGGGTCGATCAGGCCTGTGACGGAACCGTTTTGCAGCGCGAAGCATAACGATTTCGTATTTTACAGGAGCCGAAAGAAACACGCGGGATCGTGTGCAAATGCGTGCCAAGCGTAACGCTACCATTTATATATGTCGTTACGTGCCTCGTTTAAAAAAGCGAAGTTTTTAAAAGGAGGGAAAGCAAGTGGCAGCAATGGAGAGAATCAGAATCAGACTGAAGAGCTACGATCACACCTTGATTGATCAGGCGGCAGCAAAGATTGTGGATACCGCGAAGAGAAACGGCGCAACCGTTTCCGGTCCGATCCCGCTTCCGACTGAGAAGGAAATCGTTACCATTCTGCGTGCAGTCCACAAGTATAAGGACAGCCGCGAACAGTTTGAGATGAGAACTCACAAGAGACTGATTGACGTGATTAAGCCTTCAAAGCAGGCAATCGACGCCATCACCAGTCTGGAGCTCCCCGCGGGAGTTGAAATCGAAGTCAAGATCTAATCCGAGGAGCTTGATTTCGCGTTGGTCATGTTGGCGCGCAGCGTCAACCAATAACACAACAGGAGGAAAACAGAATGAAAAAAGGAATCATCGGAAAAAAGTTGGGAATGACGCAGATCTTTGATGAGATCGGCAATGTAATTCCCGTAACCCTGATCGAGGCCGGCCCTTGCGTCGTCGTTCAGAAAAAGACTGTTGCAAACGAAGGCTACGATGCCGTTCAGCTCGGTTTTGAGGACGCAAAGGAAAAGCAGCTGACCAAAGCAGTGAAGGGGCACTTCGCAAAGGCAAATGTACCGTATAAGAAGCACCTCAAAGAATTTCGTCTGGAAAATGCCTGCGAAATGAACGTCGGAGACGTTATCGGCGCAGATACTTTTGAAGCAGGCGAAAGCGTTGACGTGACCGGCATTACAAAGGGTCGCGGCTACACCGGTGCGGTAAAAAGATGGGGCAACCACATTTTGCGGATGACCCACGGTACCGGTCCCATCCACCGTCAGGTAGGTTCTATGGGATCCACCTCTACCCCCTCTCGTGTTTACAAAAACAAGAAGATGGCCGGTCAGTACGGTAACGAACAGGTTACTGTTTTGAATTTGAAAGTTGTTCGGGTTGATGCAGAGAAAAACATCATCGCCGTGAAGGGTGCCGTTCCCGGTGCCAAGGACGGTATTGTGTTCCTGCGCAACTCCGTCAAAGCATAATCGGAAGGAGGAAATGACGAATGCCAAACGTAAAAGTTGTTGATATGGCGGGCAAGGAAGTTGGTTCCATGGATTTGTCCGATAAGGTGTTCGGTGCCGAGGTGAACAGCGCTGTGCTGCACGCGGCTGTCAGAGCGTACCTTCTGAACCAGAGACAGGGCACACAGTCCGCTCTGACGCGCGCTGAGGTTTCCGGCGGCGGCATCAAGCCCTACCGTCAGAAGGGTACCGGACGCGCAAGACAGGGTTCGACCCGTGCTCCCCAGTGGACGCACGGCGGCATTGTGTTTGCACCCAAGCCCCGCTCTTACCGTACGGATCTGAACAAGAAGGCACGCCGTGTCGCACTGTTCAGCGCACTGTCCGATAAGGTGGCGCAAGATGCGATGGTGGTCATCGACAAGATCGAGACCGCAGAATACAAAACCAAGACCATGGTCGAGATGCTTTCGGCTGTCGGTTTCACCAAAAAAGCTCTGGTTGTTCTTGCAGAAAAGAACGACAAGGTGTACAAGAGCCTTTCCAACATCGCCGGTGTGAAGGTTGCTTATGCAAATACCATTAACACATACGATGTTCTCAACTGCAACCTGCTTGTTGCGGCGAAGGGCGCGGTAGAGCAGATCGAGGAGGTATACGCATAATGAAAAGTATTCAGGATATTATCGTAAGACCGATCATTACCGAAGCCTCCATGCTGATGGCACAGGACAAGAAGTATGTATTTGAAGTTCTGAAAAGCGCCACCAAGCCTGAAATCAAAGAGGCTGTGGAGACGATGTTCAAGGGTGTTGCAGTCGCTGATGTCAACACCATCAACATGAAGAAGAAGCCGAAGAGAATGGGCGTCCATTTCGGTTACACAAGAACCTGGAAGAAGGCGATTGTGACGCTGAAGGCCGACTCCAAGACCATCGAGTTCTTCGACGGAATGATGTAAGAAGGAGGCGTGAAGCATGGCAACTGTAAAGTATAATCCTACGACCCCGGGCAGAAGACAGATGAGCGTTCCGGATTTTGCCGAAGTGACAAAGTCCAAGCCCGAGAAAAGCCTGGTCGTAATCAAAAAGAAGCACGCCGGCCGTAACAGCTACGGCAGAATCACCGTTCGTCACAGAGGCGGCGGCAACAAGGTGAAGTACAGAATCATCGATTTCAAGCGCAACACGCTGGATGTGCCTGCAAAGGTCATCGGGATTGAGTACGACCCGAACAGAAGCGCATATATCGCGCTGATTCAGTATGAGAACGGCGCCAAGAAGTATGTCATCGCGCCCATCGGTCTGAAGGACGGCGATGTGATTTACTCCGGCGCTGACGCAGATATCAAGCCCGGCAACACACTGCCCATCGCCAACATTCCCGTCGGTACCATGATCTACAATGTAGAGCTGTATCCCGGCAAGGGCGGTCAGCTGGTTCGCTCCGCCGGATGCGCAGCACAGCTGATGGCAAAGGAAAACGGCTCCGCTCAGGTCCGTTTGCCCTCCGGCGAGGTGCGTATTGTCCGTCTGGACTGCAAGGCGACCATCGGTCAGGTTTCCAATGCGGAGCATGAAAACGTCAAGGTCGGCAAAGCCGGCAAGACCAGACACAAGGGTATCCGTCCCACTGTTCGCGGTTCCGCGATGAACCCCTGCGACCACCCGCACGGCGGCGGCGAAGGAAAGAGCCCCATCGGCCGTCCTTCTCCTGTTACTCCTTGGGGCAAGCCTGCTCTGGGTTATAAGACCAGATCCAAGAAGGCGAGAACCGAGAAGTTCATCGTGAAACACAGAAACAGTAAGTAAGCAAGGAGGCAGACGATAATGAGCAGAAGCCTGAAAAAAGGTTATTTCGTTGAAGCGAAGCTGTACAACAGAATCGCTGCAATGAATGAAAAAGGCGACAAGCAGGTTATTAAGACCTGGTCCCGCGCTTCCACGATCTTTCCGGAGTTTGTCGGTCATACGATCGCCGTTCACGACGGCAGAAAGCATGTGCCGGTATATATCACCGAGGACATGATCGGCCACAAATTGGGTGAGTTTGCTCCTACCCGTACCTTCAAGGGTCACGCGGGCAGCAAGACATCCAACAATGGCAAGTGATTCTGATCACAACGGACGAAGGGAGGAAAAACAATGGAAGCAAAAGCATATCTGAAGTATGCAAGAATTTCTCCGCGTAAAGTGAAAATCGTTCTGGATCTGGTGCGCGGCAAGGATGTTGCCGTTGCGATGGGTATTCTCAACAACACCCACAAGAGCGCCAGTGAGTATCTGATTAAGCTGCTCAAGAGCGCGATCGCTAACGCTGAAAATAACTTTGGCATGGATGTATCCAAACTTTATGTTTCTGAGTGCTTTGTATGTCCCGGCCCGACGCTGAAGAGAATTCAGCCCAGAGCCCAGGGCAGAGCGAACAGAATCTTGAAGAGAACCAGCCACGTGACAATGGTTCTTGCGGAAAAAGAATAAAATCTCAAAGAAGGAGGTTAAGCAGAAATGGGACAAAAAGTGAATCCGCACGGTTTGCGTGTCGGTGTCATTAAAAACTGGGATTCAAGATGGTTCGTTTCCGACAAGGAATTCGGCGACACGCTTGTTTCCGACTACAATCTGAGAAAGTTTCTCAAAGAAAAGCTGCAGCAGGCTGGCGTTCCCAAAATCGAGATCGAGCGCGCAAGCGAGATGGTTCGTATTTATATCCACTGCGCAAAGCCGGGCTTGGTCATCGGACGTCAGGGCTCTGAAATTGATAAATTGAAGGCTGAATGCGAGAAGATGCTGGGCAAGACGGTTTCCATCAATGTTGTGGAAGTCAAGCAGCCCGATCTGGACGCGCAGCTGGTTGCCGAGAACATTGCAAGTCAGCTGGAAAAAAGAATTTCTTTCCGCCGTGCAATGAAGCAGTCCATCGGCAGAACCATGAGACTGGGCGCCAAGGGCATCAAGGTCGCAGTGTCCGGCCGTTTGGGCGGCGCTGAAATTGCTCGCGTTGAGCACTATCATGAGGGTACCATTCCGCTGCAGACGATTCGTGCAGACATCGACTACGGTTTTTGGGAAGCAAACACCACTTACGGTAAAATCGGTGTAAAGGTATGGATCTACAAGGGCGAGGTGCTTGCTCAGGCAAGCGAAAAGACCGGTGAGGATCGCCGCAACCGCCGCCGTTTCAACAACGACAACCGCGGTGAGCGCCGCGAGCGCCGTGACCGCCGCGACGGCAACCGCCGTGACAACCGTCAGAGTCCTTACAGCAACTACAACGGTCCGCGCGGCCCCAGAGTTCCCCGGGAAGGAGGCAACAAGTAATGTTACTGCCTAAGAGAGTCAAATACAGACGTGTCCATCGCGGTCGTTTGACCGGCAAGGCATACCGTGGCAACACCATCACCTACGGTAGCTACGGTCTGGTTGCCACCGAGCCCGCATGGATC
Organism: Eubacteriales bacterium; assembly: GCA_048527645.1. GTDB lineage: Bacteria > Bacillota > Clostridia > Oscillospirales > CAG-272 > HGM12669. Next base: position 4,837 of record DBGFNI010000016.1, read on the forward strand.
ACCAGCAATCAGATTGAGGCTGCCCGTGTTGCTATGACCCGTTATATCAAACGTGGCGGTAAAGTCTGGATCAAGATTTTCCCCGATAAGCCGATCACCGAAAAGCCTGCTGAAACCCGAATGGGTTCCGGTAAAGGTTCCCCTGAATACTGGGTCGCAGTTGTGAAGCCCGGCCGCGTGATGTTTGAAATGGACGGCGTGGCGGAGGACGTGGCGCGCGAGGCGATGCGTCTGGCTTCTCACAAGCTGCCGATCAAGTGCAAATTCATGGTGAAAGAACAGAACAACGCTGAGGAGGAGTAAGCCGTGAAAGCTAAGGATTTAAGAGAAATGTCCGTAGAAGAGCTTGAATTGAAGCTCAAGGGACTGAAAGACGAACTGTTCAGTCTGCGCTTCCAGCTTGCAATCAACCAGCTTGACAATCCTCACAAGATTGCGGATACCAAAAAGGATGTTGCAAGAGTGATGACTGTCCTTCGTCAGAAGCAGAACGCTGCTTCTGAAAACGCGTAAGTTTGAATACACGGAAAGGAGACAAGTCATATCATGGAAGAAAGAAATTTGCGTAAAACCAGAACCGGCCGTGTTGTCAGCAACAAAATGGATAAGACCATAGTGGTTGCAATCGCCGACAACGTCAAGCATCCCAAGTACGGCAAGGTTATCAAACGCACCCATAAGCTCAAGGCGCATGATGAGAACAACGTTTGTTCCATCGGCGATAAAGTCAGCATCATGGAGACCAGACCTCTGTCCAAGGATAAGAGATGGAGACTGGTTGAGGTGATCGAGAAAGCAAAATAAATTGCAGAGTACGGACCGCAGATGTCCGTGAGATGTAATTGAAGGAGGAAAACACTGTGATTCAGCAGCAGACACTTATGAACGTGGCGGATAACACCGGCGCGAAAGAACTGATGTGCATTCGCGTGCTGGGCGGATCCGGCAGACGATATGCCAATATCGGCGATGTTGTTGTGTGCGCGGTCAAAAAGGCTACGCCGAACGGCACCGTAAAAAAAGGTGAAGTTGTGAAAGCTGTCGTTGTGAGAAGCGTCAAGGGCTTGAGAAGAGCCGACGGTTCTTACATCAAGTTTGATGAGAACGCGGCAGTGATCATCAAAGACGATAAAAACCCCGTCGGCACCCGTATTTTCGGACCGGTGGCAAGAGAGCTGCGCGAGAAGGATTATCTGAAGATTCTTTCTCTGGCTCCCGAAGTACTGTAAAGGAGGTAACAGAATGAATACACTTCATATCAAGAAGGATGACCAGGTTATCGTTATCTCCGGTGACGATAAGGGTAAGAGAGGTAAGGTACTGGAGGTATCTCCCAAAGAGGGCAAGGTGATTGTTGAGGGCGCCGGTCTGGTTTCCAAGCATGTCAAGCCCCGCCGTCAGGGAGAAGCAGGCGGTATCGTCAAGGTTGAGGGTGCGATCGTCGCATCCAAGGTAGCGTTGTACTGCAGCAAGTGCGGCAAGGGCGTCCGGGCAAAGACCAATTTGCTCGATGACGGCACCAAAGAGCGCGTTTGTGCAAAGTGCGGCGCGCCGCTGTAAGACAGGAGGTAAATTCACATGGCAGCAAGACTGAAAGAAATGTATACTGCAGAAGTTGCCCCTGCACTGATGAAGAAGTTCAATTATAAGAGTGTGATGCAGATCCCGAAGCTCGACAAGATCGTGATCAATGTCGGCGCGGGCGACGCAAAGGACAACTCCAAGGCGATCGATAATATTATCGACGAGATCACCCTGATTACCGGTCAGAGAGCGGTTCCCACCTACGCCAGAAAGTCCGTCGCAAACTTCAAGCTGCGCGAGGGCATGAAAATCGGTGTGAAGGTGACGCTACGCGGTGCAAGAATGTACGAGTTTTTGGACAGACTGTTCAATTTCGCTCTGCCCCGTGTGCGTGACTTTAAGGGTATCAACCCCAACGCTTTCGACGGTCGAGGCAACTACTCCCTGGGGCTCAAGGAGCAGTTGATTTTCCCTGAAATCGAGTATGACAAGGTTGACAAAATTCGCGGTATGGATATCGCGTTTGTTACCACGGCTGCGACCGATGAAGAGGCAAGAGAGCTTCTCACGCTGATGGGCGCACCCTTTGCGAAGTAAGGAGGAAATAGGGTAACATGGCTAAGAAGGCAATGATTTTGAAACAGCAGAAAGCGCAGAAGTTCTCCACCCGTGAGTACAACCGCTGCAAGATCTGCGGCCGTCCCCATGCATATCTGAGAAAATACGGTATCTGCCGTATTTGCTTCAGAGAGCTCGCTTACAAGGGTGAGATTCCCGGCGTAAGAAAAGCAAGCTGGTAAACGGCTTTGGCTCCAACTTATCGGTAGGAAAGAGCCCGCTCTTTAACCGCCGATCAGCCGCCGGCACAGACCGGCAGCAAGCAGAAAGCGTTGGACCGCAGATGTGACGCTTTGGTCCGACCACTTTTGAAGAACTTGCATCAAGGAGGAAAAACAAATGCAAATTTCAGACGTAATTGCAGATATGCTTACTCGCATTCGTAATGCAAACAATGCAAAGCATGAGTCTGTTGACATCCCCTGCTCCAACATGAAGAAGGCAATCGCCGAGATTCTGCTCACCGAGGGCTATATCAAGTCCTACCAGGTGATCGAGGACGGCAAGCAGGGTATCATCCGGATTGTCCTGAAGTACACCGCCGGCAAGGGCAAGGTGATTCAGGGGATCCGCCGCGTATCCAAGCCCGGCCTGCGCATCTACTCCAACTGTGAGGATATGCCCAAGGTGATGAACGGCATGGGTATCGCGATTGTTTCCACATCCAAGGGCATTATGACCGACAAGCGCGCACGCCAGGAGAACGTCGGCGGCGAAGTGCTTGCCTTTGTATGGTAATCAAAACACGGGAGGAGAAGACAAATGTCAAGAATTGGTAGAAATCCGATTACTGTTCCCGCCGGTGTAACCGTCACGGTAGAAGCCGGAAACGTGGTTACCGTAAAGGGCCCGAAGGGAACATTAACACAGACCTTCCATCCTGATATGGGAATTGAGGTCAGCGAAGGCGTAGTAAACGTGACGCGCCCCAGCGAAGATAAAATGCACAAAAGCCTGCACGGCTTGACCCGTACGCTGCTGAACAACATGGTTGTCGGCGTGACCGAGGGCTATTCCAAGACACTGGAAATCAACGGCGTCGGTTACAGAGCAGCAAAGCAGGGCAACAAGCTGCAGCTCAGCCTGGGTTATTCCCATGGTATCGAGATCCCCGAAGAAAACGGTATTACCTTTGATGTGCCCAACCAGAACACCATTGTTGTCAAAGGCATTGACAAGCAGATGGTTGGTCAGGTCGCAGCGATCGTTCGTGAGAAGAGACCTCCGGAACCCTATCTGGGTAAGGGAATCAAGTATTCTGACGAGCATATCCGCCGCAAGTCCGGTAAGGCCGGTAAGTAAGGAAAGGAGTAGAACAGCATGGTTACAAGAAGAGACAGTAACGCGCAGCGTCTGAAGAGACATAAAAGACTGCGTGCAAAGATTTCCGGCACGACTGAGTGCCCTCGCCTGGCTGTGTACCGTTCTGAGCGCAATATTTCCGCACAGATCATCGACGATACCAAGGGCATCACACTGGTTTCTGCATCCACGCTCGAAGCTGCTTTCGAGGGCAGCGGCAGCAATCAGGAAGCCGCAAAGAAGATCGGTGAGATCGTTGCAAAGAGAGCAGTAGAGAAGGGAATCGAAAACGTGGTATTCGACCGCGGCGGTTACCTGTATCACGGAAGAGTTCAGGCTCTGGCTGACGCAGCGCGCGAAGCCGGCTTGAAGTTCTGAAAAGGGAGGATATCATGGCTAATAAAATCGACGTAAACGCACTGGAGCTCAAAGAGCAGCTGGTTGCAGTCAAGCGTGTATCCAAGACGGTAAAGGGCGGCCGGATTGCCCGCTTTGCCGCTTTGATGGTTGTCGGTGACGGCAACGGTCACGTAGGCTTTGGCCTTGGTAAGGCTGCCGAGGTTCCGGATGCAATCAAGAAGGGCATTGAAGATGCCAAGAAGAATATGATCACCGTTTCTCTGAAGGGGACCACGATCCCGCACGAGGTGATCGGTGAGTACGGCGCAGGCAAGGTTTTGCTCAAGCCTGCTGCTCCCGGTAGCGGTGTCATCGCCGGCGGCGCTGTCCGTGCAGTGATGGATATGACCGGCATTAAGGACATCAGAACAAAATGCTTGCGAAGCAACAACCCCATCAACGTTGTAAAGGCTACTTTTGCGGGACTGGAGTCTCTGCGTACCGCAGACGAGGTGGCTGCAATGCGTGGTGTGAGCGTTGAAACTCTGAAATAAGGAGGCTTTTGAAAATGGAAAAGAATGTAAAGATCACACTGAAAAAAAGTCTGATCGGATGCAATCCCAATCAGAAAGCCACCGCCAAGTCTCTGGGCCTGAATCGGATCGGCGACAGCATCGAGCATGCAAATGACGCGGTGCTTGCCGGCAAGATCAAGGTAATCGGTCACTTGGTTACTGTTGACAACATCTAAGAATAAGGAGGAAAAAGCCAATGAAACTCCACGAACTTTCTCCTGCTCCCGGCTCGACCAAGGACGTGTTTCGTAAGGGACGCGGCGAAGGCTCCGGCAACGGAAAAACCGCGGGCAAGGGGCACAAGGGTCAAAACGCGCGCTCCGGCGGTGGTGTCAGACCCGGTTTCGAGGGCGGTCAGATTCCGTTGTATCGCAGACTGCCGAAGAGAGGCTTCCACAATAAATTCGCAGTGTCTTATGTTACTGTGAATGTTGATGCGCTGAACCGTTTTGATGACGGTGCGGTCATTGACGCCGAAGCACTGAAAGCAGCCGGTATTGCCAAGAAGAGCCGCGACGGACTCAAGATTCTGGGCAACGGCGAGATCACCAAGAAATTGACTGTAAAGGCATCTGTCTTTACTGCTGCCGCAAAGGAAAAGATCGAAGCAGCCGGCGGAAAGTGCGAGGTGATCTGAAGTGTTCGGAACACTGAAAAACGCATTTCGAATCCCTGATTTGCGCAAAAAGCTGTTGTTTACTGTGCTGATCCTGGTGCTTTATCGCCTGGGCGCTCAGATTCCCGTGCCGTTTGTCAGTGCTGAGGCGCTTCAAAGCTTTGCCAGCTCTGCAAGCGGATCCATTTTCGAGTATTTCAACCTGCTGAGCGGTGACGCCTTCTCCAAGGCTACACTGTTCGCACTGTCCATCACGCCATATATCACCGCATCCATCGTCATTCAGTTGCTGACCATTGCGATTCCCGCATTGGAGCGCATGGCGAAGGACGGCGATCGTGGCCAGAAGAAAATCAATCAGATCACCCGGTATCTGACGGTTGCATTGAGTTTGATCACCAGTTACGGTTATTACAAAATCATTTCCAGTTCCAATTTCAATGCAGTGGAAAATATTGAGGGGGTCTCGCGTGCCTTTATCGGCGTCGTCATTGTCGCCTCTTACTGCGCGGGTGCCGCACTGATCATGTGGCTGGCGGAAAAGATCAACGAGTTCGGAATCGGCAACGGCATCTCCCTGATCCTGTTTGTCAACATCATTTCCAGAATTCCGTCCATCTTCTCCCAGTATATTCTGACAGCCGGCAACGCATGGAAGGCAGCGCTGATTACTGTAGCAGTTCTGGCAGTTCTGATCGTGGTAATCTACTTTGTTTTGGAAGTTACCAATGCGGAGCGCCGTCTGCCGGTACAGTATGCGAAGAAGGTTGTCGGCCGCAAGATGTACGGCGGTCAGAACACCACGCTCCCGATTAAAGTGAACATGAACGGCGTGATGCCGATCATCTTCGCATCGTCCATTGTGTCACTGCCGTCCACCATTGCGACGCTGGCTGGCGCAAATGTGAACTCGGGTATTTGGAAGTTTTTCTCTTATGAGTCCTGGTTCTATGCTTTGGTATACTTCCTGCTGATTATCGGATTTGCATATTTCTACAGTGCAATTTCCTTTAATCCCGTTGAGGTTGCCAACAATCTGAAGAAGAACGGCGGCTTCATCCTGGGCATTCGTCCCGGCAAGCCCACAGCGGATTATATCAAGAAAATCCTGAACAAGATCACGCTGATCGGCGCGATTTTCCTGAGCATTATCTCTGTTGTGCCGCTCATCATCAATATGTTCATGTCTTCCTCTGTTTCGATCCTGGCATTCAGCGGTTCTTCCTTGCTGATTGTTGTGGGTGTCGTACAGGAGACGGCTAGAGAGATTGAAGCACAGATGACGCTTCGTCACTACAAGGGATTTCTGGATTAAGGAGAGAAGCGAATGAAAATTATGTTTCTCGGAGCTCCCGGCGCCGGAAAAGGCACACAAGCAGAAATTGTGAGTGAAAAGTATCACATTCCCGCAATTTCCACCGGAGCAATTATCAGAGATGCCATTCGGAACGGAACGGAAATGGGTTTGGCTGCGAAGTCCTACACAGAGTCCGGAAAGCTTGTCCCCGACAGTGTTGTGATCGGAATTATCCGGGAACGCCTGGCGCAGGACGATTGCAAGAACGGCTTTATCTTGGATGGCTTTCCCCGTACCGTCCCCCAGGCGGAAGCACTGGATGAGATGGGCATTGAAATGGACGCTGTGATTTCCATTGAAGTGCCGGACGACAAGATTGTCACGCGTATGAGCGGCAGACGTGTCTGCGGCTGCGGCGCATCTTATCACACAGTGTATAAGCCTTCTAAGGATAGCAAAACTTGTGATAAATGCGGTGCAGAGCTCACCGTTCGGAAAGACGATACGCCTGAAGTCGTTGCAGACCGTCTCAGTGTCTATCATGAGCAGACCGAGCCTTTGAAGGAGTATTACGCTTCGAAGGGGAAACTCCGCGTCGTGCCCGGTCAGGAGGAAGTGAGCGATACCACCGCTCTGACACTCCAGGCATTGGAACAGGTAGGCGAGTAACAATGATACAAGTTAAAAACACGGCACAGCTCGCTGCGATGAGAGAAGCCGGCAGAATCACCGGTGAAGCACTGCTCGTCGCGCGGGATATGATCCGTGAGGGCGTTACCACGAAAGCACTGGATGACGCGATTCGGCACCACATTGAGAAAAGCGGCGCAAAGCCTTCGTTTTTAGGCTATGGCGGGTTTCCCGGCAGCGCATGCATTTCGATCAATGATGAGATCATCCACGGTATCCCTTCCAAGCATCGCTATTTGCAAGAGGGCGATATTGTCAAGGTGGATGTCGGCGCGTTTTACCACGGCTTTCACGGAGACAGCGCAAACACGTTCGGCGTCGGAAAGATTTCCGATGAAGCGCAGAAGCTGATCGATGTCACCAAAGAGAGCTTTTTCAAAGGGGTGGAGCAGATCCGTTCCGGCGCGCGTCTGGGCGATGTGGGCGCTGCTATTCAGAAGCATGTGGAACAAAACGGTTTTTCCGTGGTGCGCAAGTATGTGGGGCACGGCGTGGGGCAGCAGCTTCATGAAGCGCCGGATGTTCCCAACTACGGCACAGCGGGGAGAGGCGTGCGGCTGTATCCGGGGATGACAATTGCCATCGAGCCCATGGTGAACGTGGGAAGCTGGCAGGTGTATGAGCTGGAGGACGGCTGGACGGTGAAAACCGCGGACGGAAAACTGAGCGCCCACTATGAGCATACGGTCGCGGTGCTGCCTGAGGGGGCACAGCTGCTGACCATGGTGGAATAAATCATAACAAAACCTGTATCAAAAGGAGAATAGAAATGCCCAAGGATGACGTGATCGAATTTGAAGGTACCGTCGTTGAGGTCCTGCCCAATGCAACCTTCAAGGTGCAGTTGCCCAATGACCACATTGTCACAGCGACGATTTCGGGCAAGATCCGCATGAACTATATCAAAATTCTGTTGGGTGATAAGGTTACGGTTGAGGTCTCTGTTTACGATCTGAACAAAGGCAGAATCACCTACAGAATGAAATAAGAATCATCATTAACCATTCAGCCCCTTGGGGGCGAAGGAAAGGAAAGGTGTCGTTACATGAAAGTGAAGCCTTCCGTGAAAAAGATCTGTGAAAAATGCAAGATCATTAAAAGAAAAGGCCGTGTAATGGTTATTTGCGAAAATCCAAAGCACAAGCAAAAGCAGGGCTGATGTCCGGTTATGCTTTGAAAATCTAAAAGAAAGGTAGAAATACAATGGCTCGTATTGCTGGTGTAGATATCCCCAATGAAAAGCGCGTGGAAATCGGTCTGACCTATATCTATGGTATCGGCAGAAAGACTTCCAATGACATTTTGGAAGCAACCGGTATCAATCCGGATACCCGCGTGAAGGATCTGACCGAAAAAGAGGTTGCCGCACTGCGTGAAGAAATTGAAAAATCTCACAAGGTGGAGGGCGATCTGCGCCGTGAGGTAGCGCTGAATATCAAGAGAATGGTAGAAATCGGCTGTTACCGCGGTATCAGACACAGAAAGGGTCTGCCCGTTCACGGTCAGAGAACCAAGACCAATGCCAGAACCAGAAAAGGTCCTGCAAAAACCATCGCGAACAAGAAAAAATAAAGGAGAGGTAAATCCATGGCTAAAGCAGCTAAAAAAGTTGTCAGAAAACGCCGCGAGCGTAAGAATGTGGAAAAGGGCTGTGCACATATCCGTTCCACTTTCAACAATACCATCGTGACAATTACGGATATGGCAGGTAATGCGGTATCCTGGGCTTCTGCCGGAGAAATGGGCTTTAAGGGCTCCAGAAAATCTACCCCTTACGCTGCACAGATGGCAGCAGAAACCGCTGCAAAGACTGCGGTTGATCAGGGAATGAGAACGGTTGAAGTTTACGTCAAGGGACCTGGATCCGGCAGAGAGGCATCTATCCGTGCTCTGCAGGCAGCCGGACTTGACATCACGCTGATCCGGGATGTGACCCCGATCCCGCACAACGGATGCCGGCCCCCCAAGAGAAGACGTGTATAAACCATATAGGAGGTAAGAAAATATGGCAAGATATATCGGACCTTCCTGCAGACTTT
>DBGFNI010000017.1:0-14315 GCA_048527645.1 Eubacteriales bacterium
GCTTTTTTGTAACAAATTTCCGGAACGAATCAGATGTGCGCTGCCGGCGGTCTCCTCCGCGCGCGCTGTCAAGGACAGTATGCAGTCGGGAGCGTTCCTGCCGCCATGACCGGTGCCAAAAGCAGCGCGCACAGCCTTTTGGAGAAGCCATGCTTTGCGGGTTTCATTTTGTTTCCTCCCGGTGTGATGATGAAGATTTGCCACCCGTGCGTTCGTTTTCCGAATTCGAACGGCTTGCAGGGATTGATTTCACAACGCGTCGATGACGGCGGCGAGATAGGAGGCGGAGACGGAACTGAAAATAAAGTTGTCAATCAGGCCGTCCTTTTTCGCCTGAAGCACCTGCCGTGCAAGCGCGCTCTCCGCATTTTCGTCCACGAACAGGACGGTTTTGCAGTGCGGGTTCTGCTGCTTTACCGAATCGCGGATTTTCAGGCGCTCTTCGAGCTTCCAGGGGGTATACCCCGTGACCTCCATGAGCAGCGCATACGGCACGCACAGGCGGCACAGATCTTCGGTTTTCGTGGGGTCCTGCGACCGGTGCACCTCGAAGTCTGTCTCGGTGTGTTCCAGCGCAAGTGCAATCGCGTCTGAAAACAGATAGTTTTGCATATCAACAACAATTCGCCGCATTTCTTTTCCTCGTTTCTTTTCCGTCCGGATGCTTGGATGGAGCGCAATGTACCGATATATATGATTCCACAGTATCTATTTTACTGGTTTTTGGCAAAAACACATCCCCCGAACGGGGGATAACGACATATTTTTTAACAAAATTTTACAAACAAAAAAGACCCGATGCGTTCATCGGGTCTTTTGGCAAGCAGAAAATCGGGGCGGCGGGCTTAAAAGCCGTTGACAATCAGCTTTTTGCTGATGACAACCGCCGCCAGCTTTGTTTTGGAGGTAAAGCCGGTTTTGGAGAGCATGCTGCCCACATGCGATTTGACGGTCTGCACGGACAGACCGAGGGCGTCTGCCATTTGCTGATAGGTCATGCCCTCCACCAGCAGACGCAGCACGCGGATTTCCGCTTCGGAAAATTCATGGCTTGTTGCGTTTCCCAGCTGCACGCGGGGCGGCTCCTCCGGGTAGACGGATTCGCCGTTCACCGTGCGCTCCACCACATTCATCAGTTCCTCCCGGCTCACATCCTTAAACCAGATGCTGTCCGCGCCGACCTCTCTTGCGCGCTGCAAATAGCCGCAGTCCAGCATGGAGGTGACAATGACGATCTTGATGTTCTCAAAGCGCGCCTTGATGCGCTTGGTTGCTTCAAAGCCGCTCTCGTCATTCTCGGTGCACACGTCCATCAGCACCAGATCCACCGGGTGCTGCACGCAGCTCATTTCCGCAAGACCGGCGTTGGCGATCGAAGAAACCAGACAATAGCGGGGGTTCTGCCGGATATAGCTCTCCATGCTTTCGCGCATCATGCGCTGATCCTCAACAATCAAGATGTTGATCACAGTGTTTTCTCCTTTTCATTTTGTCGCTCTTGCGTGGGCGGGGCGCCTGGGGCTTTGCGTGCAGGGGACGGATACCGTCATCTCAAAGTGCGGCTTGGAGCGAATGTGCATATCTCCGCCGTGCCGCTCAATGCGCGTGCGCAACGAAGAGAGCCCGCCGCCCTCGGTGATGTCTTTGGCGGGAGCCGCGCCGTTGTTGGTGATCACGGCGGTTGCCATGCCGTGCGCTTGGAAAAAGCGGGCGAACAGATCGGCGGCGCCGGCATGGCGCACGGCGTTTGTGGCGCACTCCCGCATTGCGGTGACGAGGAGATAAGCGGCGGCTTGATCCTCGGGCAGCGTGCCCTCTGTGTGGATGCGGATGCCGATGCCGGCCGCGGCCTCAATCAGTTCGGTCAGCGCGTCCTGCTCCTCCGGGCTTTGTGCATCATGCTTGAGCAGGCGGACGGCGTTTTTCCACACCGTCAGATCCAGCTCGCCCGTCGGGCGCTTCTGCATCAGCAGGCGGCGGGTGGCGATCACGCTTCTGCCGATGTCGTCGTGCACGCGCATTTTCATGGTGAGCGTCTCCTCCTCGCGGGTGAGCGCGGTGATGCTCGCGGACAGGCGGCGCAGCCGCTCGCCGATTTGCTCCAGGCGGCGGTTGTCCTCCTCCAGCTCCTTCTGACTGCGATACAGCGCTGTCACGTTTGCCGCGATGCATTGCATATAGCGGCTGCCGTCCTGCGTTTCGATCGGCTGCACGGAAAAGCGCCATGCGCTGCCGTCCTCGGTGAGAAAGATGTCTCCCTCCCGCTTCTTTGTCGGGGTATCGTCGCAAAGCAACTGCTCCAGCTCTGTCAGATGCTGCAAATCTCTGCCGGTCAGATCGAGAATCAGGCGGTGCATCTGATGGTTGCGCAGCGTGACCATGCCGTTGCGGTCAAAAAAGCAAACGCCGCTGGGCAGATTGTCAAATGCCTCCTTGACGACGGCGCGTTTTAAGTGTCGCATGCGTTTCCTCCTTGTCTTGACAGGCGCAGGGTGAGCTGCCATTCTCCGTCTGCATCGCGCACCGCGTCGGCAGACAGATCGGAGAGGTCCGTATCGGCGTCTGTGTTCACGGTGATCATCGGCGCGCCGTCCTCCGCCTTGCCGACGAAAACGGTTATTGCGCTCATGCTGTCGAGCGCGCGCTCCGTGATTGCTTCGAAAAAGTCATACATTGTCATGATATGCGCGGTGAGAATCTGATCGGTCAGCTGCGAGTGAAAGCCGCACGCCACGCCGTACAGCTCCAGATTATCCATGGATTCGCCGAAGGTCAGAGAGATCTCCTTTGCCGGCAGCAGCGGCGATTTGTCCTCGATGAAGATGAGATTGCTGCGCCGCTTGAGATATACGCCGATGACCAGCATTTTTCCCAGCAGACGGACGCGCTGCTCCTCCGTTTCCGACGCTTCCGTCTGACGGATCACCTGGTCCATCAGAAGAATCTGATGCGCGGTGTCCCGCCGGATGATCTGATACAACCGATCCTGCTCCGCAATATGCGCTTCGCGAACCTTCACCGCGTGTTCCTCTTCCAGAATGTCGTTGTTGCCCTGCAGGTTTTCCTGCGCCTCTTCCAAATCGGCCAATACCTTGATTAAGGGGGAGATGTCCTCCGTCCATATGACATAACCGTTTTTCAGCGGCGCGCCGGACAATCGGATTCCTCCCTCCAGCATCACGGGCGCCTGCTGTGTCTGCCGCAGCGTTTTGATATCGACGGATTTTGCCGCCCCGGAGGACAAAACAACATGAAATGCACGGTCGGTGATCTGCGCGCCCACGGTGGAGGCATAGAACAGATCCATGTAATGCGTGTTCGCCTGAATCAGACCGCATTGGATGCAGGTTTCCAAAACGGCGGTGAAAAGCAGGCAGAATACCACAGTCATGTCGGCTGCAATGATTTTGATCCACGGCAAACGGAAAAACATCATCACACCGTAAGTCAGTGCCGCCGCAGCGGGAATGAAGGGCAGCAGCAAAAACTTGCGGCTGTGCGGAATACGGCATTTTAACAGCATCGTAACAAGGGCGGCCAGGGCACACAACATCAGCCAGCCCACTGCCAGAAAATATCCGATGGCGTAATGATAGTCATTTGCCCATACGGCCGCGTCTGCGGGAAAAACGAATACGAGCTGATGCAGGTCATTGGTCAGCACCAGCAGCAGCAGCGCGGCGGTGGGAATGTTGAGAAGCGTTGTCCACTTCGGCAGGCGAAAGCTCTCCGGCTTGCCCAGCGACATGGCGATAAACACCGCCAGAAGGGGAATGAACAGCATCGGCAAATAGTACAGATACCAAAGATAACGCAGTATTCCCGGATCGGTTGCAAACAGAAAGCGGAGGGTTCTGACACTTACCCAAAACACCATCAGCGCAGAAATCGCCGTGAAATAGCGGCGCACCTGCGGCTGGATGATCCGTCCGCGGACGGAAACGCCCCATGCGGCAAACAGCACGATGTATATGACGGAACGAAGAAACGCACAAATCCAATCTAGCGGGTCCTCCGACTGAAAGCTGATCTGCCGAAGCACGGCTGCCGTCATGACGGCGAGGACAGCGCAAAGAAAGGCGCTGTGTTTTTTCAGATTCGGTTTTTCCATGGTGCTTCACCTCGCGTCTTGCGGCAGGGCAGATCTGCCGGGGATCGGGGCGCGCATCGGTCGCAAAGGGCGATGGCGGCGCGCACGCCATACCGGTATATATTCAGTATAACACAACTGAAAGAGAATTTCAATCTATCTTTTTTGCCTTTTGCCCCGGTCTTTTCCGCGGCACGCGCGGGATCGCAGTCCGATTTCATTTCAAAACAATACCCTCCGTTCGCGTGCCGTTCTCTCTGCAGCTTTGCGGTGCGGGCGGCTTTTTTTGTCAATATCCGTGACGACCGCCGGGAGGGGGCGCTGCCATGGGGCGAATTTCCGATTTGGCAATACGACAAATCGGAAATATTTTTGCAAATAATGGCAAAAGATGATATTATATAAAAAAAGAAAGCGCTTTGCTTTTTTATTACTTGCAAAAATACATGCAGAAAGGATGGGGCGGTTTTGCCGCCGAAAAAATCTATGAAACGTAACATGATTGCATGGACGCTGGTGTGTGCGCTGTTGCTGGCGCTGATTCCGACAGCGTATGCGGCGGGGATCACCGTGCAGACGCAGTTGCCTGCGGAGGACGACTACGGCTTTACTTACCGCTTTGTCACCCAGATACGGTGTCGATCACATCTTACAGCGGATACGAGTCGCAGGTGGTTGTGCCGTCCGATATTGACGGCTTTACCGTGGTGGGCATTGACAGCTTTCACCTGAATCCCGGCTACACGACTGCCAATGACAAGGTCAAAAAGGTCATTTTGCCCGAAACCGTCACCTTCATCGGCGAGGACGCCTTTTACCAGAGCACCGATTGGTATGAGGACGCCTCCTCCGCGCTGGAAGAGATCGTTCTGCCCCAAAGTCTTAAAACCATCGGCGCAAGAGCTTTTTACAACTGCGCTGTACTGAAAAGCATTGAAATTCCCGCCGGGGTCACAGAAATCGGTTCCGACGCTTTCACGTACTGCAATGCGCTGGAAACCATCAAGCTCAACTGCGACTCCCCCGCCCTGAAGGACGGCGCCTTCGGCTCGGTAAGCAACGGCTTTCCCCTCGCTCTGAGCAATCTTTATTACGAATGGCTTTATGATGACAGCGCCTCGGATTTCCTGATCTGGCAGGGACAGCTGCTGGCCTATAAGGGCAGCAGCAAAACACCGGTGATTCCCGCCGGCGTCACCACCGTCGGTCAAAATGTTTTCCAAAACAGCGACATAACCGGCGTAACCATTCCCGACGGCGTAAAAACCATCGGCGGCCACGCCTTTTACGGCTGTACGGAACTGAAATCCGTAAGAATTCCCGGAAGCGTGGAGCAAATCGGCAGCGGCGCCTTTTCCGACTGCGCACAGCTCTCGGCGGTGACCTTCAACAAAGGGCTGAAAACCATCGGCGACAACGCCTTTGACGACTGCGAAGCCCTGACCTCGGTGGCTCTGCCCGATGGTCTGCTGGAAATGGGAATCAATGTTTTCGACAGCTGTTACGACCTTTCCCAAATCACCTTCCCCTCCTCCCTGGAAAAGATAGATCTCAGTTCCATCCAGTCTACCGGCTGGTATGAGTCTCTCGCCGACGGCACCGAGCTTTACTGCGGCGGTGTGTTCCTCGGCATTGTGGATAACGATTACAGCGGCTACCCCTCGAAGCTGACGGTACGGCCGGGAACGAAAACCGTTTATCTGGAAAATCATCTCACCGGCGTCAAGGAGCTGATCCTTCCCGACGGTCTGAAATCCATCACGATCAAATATGCCGGAGCAGACTATTGCGGGATCACCCGGCTGACGATTCCGGAAAGCGTGGATTATATCAACATCAACGGCATCTCCACCCTGACCGAAATCCAACTCCCGGAAAGGGCAACGCTGGAAGAGGGCTGCTTTTCCACATGTGTAAACCTGAAAAATCTGACCATTCCGAAGGGAAATACGATCCTGCGCAGCATCTGCATCGGACGAACGGAACACCTTGTCCTGCCCGATGATGTGCTGGAAATTCAAGGAACCATCACCAACGGCAACGACGCCTGCCTGAAAACCATTGATCTTGGCAACCTCCGTGTGCTGGGGGACAGCGCGCTGAAAGGGTGCACCCGTCTGGAAAGCGTGACCCTTCCCGACACCCTTGTTTTCATCGGCGACAACGCTTTCAATGGCTGCGGCAGCCTGAAAACCGTGCGGGGCGGGGAGAATGTCAAAGCACTGGGCGAAGCCTGCTTCAAAGACTGTGTTCCCCTGACGGGCTTCGGTGCGCTGACTGCCTCTGTCCGTTATTTGGAGCACAACTCTCTCTCCAACACCGGCTGGTATCGCAATCAGCCCAGCGGTCCGGTGTACTTCGGCAACATCGCCTACTGCTATAAGGGCTCCATGCCTGCCAACACCGTTCTCGCCCTCAAGCCAGGCACCACGGCGGTGACCGGCGGGCGGTTACGTTCTCGATCAGCTCGAGGCGACGCCCCGCAACATGGCCAATTTTGAACAGCCGAACCTTGTGGGAATCGTTCTGCCGGAAAGCTGTGCCCGGGTGGATTATTACGCTTTTGTCAACTGCGTGAATCTGAAGGCTGTGGATTTCGGCGGTGCGCAGATACCATTTTTTCCCGCGGGTGCGGATCAAAATGGAAAATTAGATTGATTTGAATTAGATACCCGGTCACGTAAAATCGGCAGGGCTTTTTACCCTGCCGTCGTTCCTGTTTCAGTAAATGCTGTTTTTTCTACGATTTATATCGCTCTGCTGCTTATATCATATTAATTCACCGTCTTAAAACCTTGCGCAGCAAACGAACTATGTCGGCATTGCGCGTAACGCACAGTACACCTTGATGAAAATTACACTTTCTTTGAATCTGAGGATAAAAGGCTTTCCTGCTATGATTTCGGATGTCCCGATTTTCAGCGTAAGCTTCACCATATTGAAATGGGCAAGATCCGTGCCGTCGTCTGCTACAAATTAGACCGTATCGGCAGAAAGACAAGCGACCTGCTGCGCCTGCTTAATTTTCATGAAAAGCATATGGTAGACCTGCTGATCTGCTCCGACAATATCAATACCGCTTCCGGTGTGTCAATAGTATTTATTCAAATATTCGCCGTGGTTGCTGAATTTGAGCGGGACACCTTAACCGAGCGTAATACCGATAATATGATAGAGCTTGCCAAAGACGTGCGCTTGCCGGGCGGCCGTAGACTCACAGGATTTAGGGTGAAGCGTGTGAAAACCGGCAGTGGCAAAAACAAGTCGACTTACAGTTATTTGAAGAGTATCCCCGCGGAAAAATCGACCTCAAAACGCCGCGAAAACACTTGGATTTAGAAAAGAAAACACCGCTGCAACGGAATGCGTAGGTTCCGAAGTAACGGTGTTTACTCTGAAAGCCGGCAAATGAATACCGCTTGATTCTGCCAAAATCATTTCAAGAATAGATGTAAAAGGGTTTTGTAAAGCTTGCTTTGATAGGGCTGATAACGCATCGGAAGATCAAGCCAGACCTTTTTGTCAACGATTGATTTGTAATGGGAAAAAGCGTCAAACCCGTCCTTGCCGTGATAGCTGCCCATTCCGCTCTCTCCCACGCCGCCGAAGCCCATTTCGCTTGTGGCAAGATGGATCACAACGTCGTTGATACAGCCGCCCCCGTAGGAAAGCT
Source organism: Eubacteriales bacterium (assembly GCA_048527645.1). GTDB lineage: Bacteria > Bacillota > Clostridia > Oscillospirales > CAG-272 > HGM12669. The sequence continues at coordinate 7,764 of DBGFNI010000017.1, forward strand.
CTGTTGTGACGGTCTTTCTATGCTGTTTGTCGCCGGAAAAGAGATACAGTGCCAATGGCTTCGCTTGATTTTTGAGCGCGGATACAACGCTTTCAAAATGATCGAAGGTGATGATCGGCATAATCGGCCCGAAAATTTCCTCGCCCATAACCGCGTCCTCTGCCGTTACCCCATCCATCACCGTCGGCGCAATCTGACAGGTTTGGGGATTGGTTTCTCCGCCGAAAACGACCTTGCTGCTGTCGATCAAACCACACAGACGGGTAAAATGTTTTTCGTTGATGATCTTGCCGTAATCCTTGTTTTCCAGGGGCTTTTCGCCGTACTGCCGCTTTATCTGCCGGATCACCTCGGTAATGAATTCTTCCTTTACGGAGCGCTCGCAAAGGATATAATCGGGTGCAACGCAGGTTTGACCGCAGTTGAGATATTTCCCGAATACGATCCTTTTCGCGGCAAGCCTTATGTTCGCACTTGCGTCAACGATGCAGGGACTTTTGCCGCCCAGCTCCAGAACGGCGGGAGTCAGATGCTCGGCGGTATGCCGCAGCACCTCTTTGCCGACTGCCTGGCTGCCCGTAAAGAATACAAAATCAAATTTCTGCTCCAGCAGCGCCGCATTTTCCGCTCTGCCGCCTGTCACGACCGCAATGTACTCGGGGGAGAAGCATTCGGTTATGATTTTTTCGATCATCCTGCTTGTCGCGGGGGAATAGGCGCTGGGCTTTACGATCGCGGTGTTCCCGGCGGCGATGGCGTCTGCCAGCGGCTCGATCGTCAAAAGAAAGGGATAGTTCCACGGACTCATAATCAGCGTGTTGCCGTAGGGCGTAGGTTGTCTGAAGCTGTGAGAGGGGAACTGTGCAAGAGGGGTATAGACCGTTTTCTTTTTGGCGAATCCTTTGGTGTGTCTGATCAAATATGAAATTTCGGACAGCACAAGACCGATTTCACACATAAAGCCTTCATAATGACTTTTGCCAAGGTCAGTTCTCAGCGCTTCGCTGATTTCATTTTCATATTTCTTGACAGCGGCATAGAGTGTCTTTAACTTTGCGATACGGAAGGCAACCGGCAAGGTTGCGCCGCTGTGATAATAGTTTCGCTGTTTTTCAAGCAAGGCTTGTATTTCTTTCGCAGTCATTTTTTTCAGCTCCAATCAGCAACTTGGTAATAAAAGCGTTCCAGCTCCTTCGCCGTCATAAGCTTCGGAACAGGATAGAGCGGGTTGGCCTCTTTTTCCGCGTTCTTTGCCATTGCCGGAATATCCGACGCTTTGATTCCTTCAAGCTTGTCCGGGATTCCCATTTTTCGGTTCAATTCCTTGATTTTAGTTATAAAAATTTCCGCGGCTTCCCGATCCGTTTGCTCCGCGGTGCATACGCCCGCAGCGATACCCAGCCTGTGCAGCTTTTTATAAACGGTTTCGCCGTAGGCTGCAAGCACATACGGCATGATCACCGCGTTTGCAAGTCCGTGCGGCGTTCCGTACTGTCCGCCCAGCGAATGTGCAACGGCGTGAATATAGCCGACATAGGACTTTGAAAAAGCGACGCCCGCTTTGTACGCGGCGTGAAGCATGTTTTCTCTTGCAATGCGGTTTTGTCCGTCCTGATATGCCGCTTCGATGTTTTCAAACACCAGCTTCACCGCGTCAAGGGCAAGCTGTCTTGTCTCCTTGGTGGTGGAGCGGCCGATGTATGCCTCCACCGCGTGGGTCAGCGCGTCCATGCCCGTTGTTGCGGTCAGTCCCCGGGGCAAAGAATCGGTCAGTGCAGGGTCTAAAACGGCATAATGCGGAATCAGAGGAAAGCTCATCAGCGCATATTTATGGTGCTTTTGACTGTCGGTGATCACCGCCGCAAGGGTGGTCTCACTGCCTGTTCCCGCAGTGGTGGGAATTGCGACAAGCGTGGGCAACGGGCGCAAAACCTTTAAAATCCCCTTCATTTTTCCGATGCTCTTTTTGGGGTATGCCGCTCTTGCGCCGACCGCCTTTGCGCAGTCTATCGAAGAACCTCCGCCCACGGCGATCAGACAGTCGCAGGTGTTTGCGCGATAAAGCGCATATGCCGCTTCCACATTATCAACGGTTGGATTGGGACGGGTGTTGTCGTAGACAGTGCAGCGTATCCCCGAGGCATTCAAAGCATCTGTGACCGGCGCGGTCAGTCCGTTGTTGACGATGCCTTTGTCGGTAACGATCAGAACCGATTTGATTTTTTGATTTTTCAAAATCGCGCCGAGCTTCGCGCTGCTATCGACGATTTCCGGCTCCCGGTAGGGCAGTATCGGCAATGCAATGCGAAAAACGGTTTGATAGATCCGGCAAAATACAGATTTTGGAAAAAACATTTCAATCACATCCTTTGTTCGCAATCCTATCGAGACGCCGGCTGATCACCGAAAGACTGTGATAAAACTGCAGCCTTTGCGCCTCGGTCAATTCAACGCTGATTTCTTCAAGCACAGCGGCGATTTTGTCGGCAATCCTTTTGCCGATATCAAGACCTTTTTCTGTGAGTTTCAGCGGGCTTTTATACCGCTTGGCGGATTTGGTCTCGCATATCAGATAACCGTTTTTTTCAAGGTAGTCAAGCGAGCGAGAGACTGTTGCTTTATCCTCTGCACAGCGCTCGCATAGATCGGTCGCGGTGAGCCCACCCGATGTATAGAGGTAATAAAGGCAGGAAATATGCGAGCTTCTCAAACGGTATTCTGCCATTTCCTGATTTTTGATTTTGCGTATGTTGCGGCTGATGCGGTTAATCAGTACGGTAAAGGTTTCAAATCTTTCGGTCAAATGAATCCCTCCTCAACTTGTTGAACTTTCAACAGGTATGAAGTATAACGCAAACTTGTTGACTTGTCAACAAGTTTGCGGAGAAAAATTTATGAGAAGCTCCGGTTCGGACTTGCAGTTGCTTCTTTCGGCAGGATCGCATTTGTCCGTAAGGGTCGGCTTTCGGATTCATGGTATGCATTCTTGCTTTTTGCAAACAAGACCGAACGGCAAAATAAAAAAAGCGACCTTGAAAAGCCGCATTAATACCGGGGGATTGGGATATATAAAAAGAAAACACCACGGAATGCAAACCTTGCGGCTTCTGATTTCAATGGTGTTTTCAAGATCATACAGCCTGCGGCTGATGAGATACGCCGCACGGCGATGAAATACACGCTTATGCGTGATGAGATACCGTCGCTTTGGCAACGGATAAAAAAGATATTTTGGCGCTTTTGGCTGATGACTTCGAACCTGCGTAATCGTTAAAAAATGATTAGGTTTTTTGTTTTGGGAGCAAATCCGAACTTTCACTTTTTTCCGCACACTTCTTTACTATGGTAGTTTTAACCAAAGAATAAAAATAGTAAGGTGCTGGGTGATATTCTGCCAAAGGCAGAGTGGTATTTTCACTTCGTGAAAGTTATATTCATGCTGTGCATAAGTGACATTATATTCGCCGCCAAAACACGCGAAGCGAATATCACTTGGGCGAAGTCCCAATATCACTGCGAAGCAATATAACTCGCCGTAAGGCGAATATAACTGAAAAAGACGATTGCCTTAGCAATCGTCTTTTTCTTGGCGGAGAAAGAGAGATTCGAACTCTCGCGCCGGTTGCCCGACCTACACCCTTAGCAGGGGCGCCTCTTCACCAACTTGAGTATTTCTCCAAACGTCGGCGGTGCTTCCGTCCAAGGATACCGGTCTGCTAACCCGCTTGTATCCATGTGTGGCTATTATAGCATAAGCATCGGTATATTTCAAGCGTTTTCCGTAAAAGTCACAAATTGTTCATAAACGGAAAGCACGGCGCTGCGGCACGGAAAAATGCAGCGCCGGCAAGCGCGGAACGCACAGCGGCGCGCGGAAAAACAAACGGGAAATGCGGGCGGCGGAGCGGAAAAGGGTTGCGGGGTGCAAAGGGCGCGCCGACGGGGCAAAGCGTGTGGGAATCGGCAAGGCGCGAGGGGATCAGCAAAGCGCGAGGAACCGACAATGGGCGCGAACATTGACAGCGCAAAGCGGGCAGAGGGGCTGCGCGCATGGGCAAGCAGAGGCGGCGGGACGTCTGCGGCTGCGAGAGGTGTTTTGAAACAGACAAAAAAGCAGGCGCGCGGGGTGTCCGGCGCGCCTGCTTGCAGAAAAAAGGCGGGGGCATTAATCAGTTGCGGCGCTGTGCATCAGAAGCCGTATCATATCCGCGACTGTGGGCACCTGATGACGGGCGTGCGCCTTGACGGCGTCAACGGCGTTGTTCACGGCAAAGCCGTCAAATGCTTCAATCATGACAAGGTCATTGTGATTGTCGCCGACGGTGTGAACATTCTCCTCGGGGATACCGAACAGCTCCGCCGTCCGGCGCACGCCGGTGGCCTTGCTGATCCGGCTTTTCACCGTGTCAATCGCCCTGCCGTTCGCATATGCGCTGAGCACGCCGCGGTAGCGTGTATTGAGCAGTTCTGCGATCCGCACGGCGTCCTCGTCGCTTTTGCAGACACAGCTGATCTGCGCAAAGGCGTCAACGCCGTCGCAAAAGGCGGGCAGCGCCCGCTCCCACCCGTCTCCCAGCGACAGTTCGCGGCTGAATGCCGTGGTGTGCAGACTTGCATGCTGTGCGCCCGCCTGCGCAAGTGTACGGACAAAGCCGGGAATCAGCGCGGGGGCGTTCTCCTCGGAGAACACGACCTTTCCGTCGACGATACAGACCGCGCCGTTGAGGCACAGCATATAATCCGATGCAAAGCCGCGGTGTTGCAGCTCCTGCCAAAGCGCAGGATTTCTTCCCGTGACGATGCCGAAGCGGTTGCCATCGGCGCGCCAGCTTTGCACGGCTTGGATGTTTTCCTCCAAAGAGACGGTGAAGGTTCCGTCAAAATCGGAGGCGATGAGGTGTTGTGCGGACATGCAATACTCCTGTAAAAAATGATCTGTCAGCGAAAGGGGAACGTATAACAGCAAGCCGATCACCGCCGGTATCATCGGCGGTGATCGGAAGCATATGAAGGGGATTGCGGATTACCGGTTGCGGATGGCGTCGATCGGCCGCTTGGAGGCGATCTTTTTGACCGGTATGAAGCTTGCGACAAATGCTACGGCGATGCTGACGGCGAACAGCAGTCCGATCTGGCGGAGACCGAAATGCAGCAGCGTGATCAAAACGCCGAGCTGTTCCCTCGTGATATGGTTGAACACCGCGGTGCAGACGCCGGTTCCGATCATGGAGAGCACGAAGTTGATCATAGCGATGAGGAAGCTCTCGGAGAAGAAGATGCGGAACACATCGGCAGAGCGGGAACCGATTGCACGGAGAATACCGATTTCCTGCTTTTTGTAAGCGATGCTGGTACCGATGAAGTTTGCCAGCAAAAGGGCTGCGAAGAATGCGAAGAAAATACCGATATACCACAGCACTTTGCTGAAAATCTTGAGTCCCTCGTGGAAGGAGTCCAGCTCATAGGTCACGGCACTTTGCAGAGGATAAGCGGTGTCCCCCTCCTCGGTGTAGCAGTCGCTGACGAGATCGAACACCTCGCGCTCTGTCTGCGGCATGGGACTGACGGCGTAGTTGTAAATATCGTCCACGTTGACGACGCTGCTGAACGTATTGTACAGGCTTTCCGGGACCACAACGGTTTCCTTTAGGTCGGAATCGGCGCTGAAATATCCCACAACGTGCCAGTTATCCTCAGTGATCGGCTCCTCTTCGCCGGCATAATGGTACAGATTCATATAGAAGGGAACCTGCGCCAGGCTGTCCTCGATCTGATTGCCCATGCTTTCGCTGCCGAAGGAGGAGGCGGAGAGAATGACCTCTTTTTCACCCAGAACGGATTTTTTCTCGCCAAGCCATGTGATATTGTCAGGATCGACACGGTCCAGTGACGTGACATAGCTGCATCCAAAGCTCTCACCGCTGTCGCTGTAAAACCAGAGGTCCCGCGAGGCCTGCGAGGTTGGAAGAAGCCGGGGACGCACCGCGAGCATGCGCTCCACAAAGCCCTCGCCGACCATTGCCGCGGACGAAAAGCTGTAGCTGGTTTCTGCGCCCAGCTCCTGCATGAGCATATAGTAGATCAGCGCCTCCGCGTTGCTCATCTCATCCTGATCCTTCGTCATCATCTGATAGCGATCCCAGTCAAACCCGGTATCGACGATGCCGACGACTTCATAGTTGCCTCCGGCAAAGGTGAGGGTTTTGCCGATCAGATCGTCATAGCTTGCGATCGGCTGAAAATCGCTTTGGTCATCGGCGCGGTAGCCCGCGGTGTCAAACACCTTGTACAGATAGGCGCTGATGGCAATCTCGTCCTTGCTCCCGTCCGGAAGACGCCCGGCGAGCAGCGGATATTTCATATTGTCCAGCGCAGTTTGATCGATCTCGGCAAAGCCGGAGAAGGCAGAGCTGAACACGCTGCACCATTTGCTTTCCGCAATCTTTGCAGTGTCATAGTTTGTGCTGAATGACAAATCCGCGCCGACCGGCTGATATACGCCGGTGAACGGCAGACCCGTTTTGTCACACAGGCTTTGGATGTCCTTTTCTG
>DBGFNI010000018.1:0-6685 GCA_048527645.1 Eubacteriales bacterium
TTTTCCACTGTTTTTAGACAAAAAATCGTGAGTTCACAATTTTTTTACAATTTGTTTCTGCTTCCGAAGATTGCCGTACCGATTCGGATCATATCGCTGCCCGCGCGGATCGCCGCTTCCATCGAGTCGCTCATGCCCATAGAAAGGATCGGCTGCACATCTGCCGGCAGCAAAGCGGCCAGCCGGTCAAACAGCTGCTTTGTCTGCGTAAAGTATTTCAGCTGCTCCGCCTCGCTCGTCTCAAAGGGCGCAATGGTCATCAGCCCGCAGACGCGGAGATTTTGAAAATCGCGAATCTGCTCCCAAAAGTCAAACAGCTCCTCCGGCATCACGCCGCCCTTGTTTGCCTCGCGGCCGATGTTGACCTCGATCAGGCAGTCCATTACACGACCGTGCGCGCCTGCCTGCTTTTGAATTTCCTGCGCCAGACGCAGCGAATCCAGAGATTGAATCATATCGACCTTGTCGATAACATACTTCACCTTGTTGGTTTGCAGCGTGCCGATTAGATGCACCTCGACGCCGTCCAGATGCAATCGGTCATATTTTTCCGTCAGTTCTTGCACACGGTTTTCGCCGATGAGACGAATCCCGCAGTGATCAATGGCATAGTTGATCCGATCCACGTCCACATATTTGGTCACCGCCATCAACCGGGTATTCTCGTCGGCGCCGGCGCGCTGCATGCGCTCCCGGATCTCTTTGATATTTTCCGCAATATAGGCATAATCCGCCATTATGAAATCACCTTTCCGTCATACAAATTTTTCCCGCTGACAATCGCCGCGTCAAATTCCTCCAGCCAATAGTACTGATCCTCCGGCTTTTTCGCAGACACAATCAGATAATTGTCCACCTCCAGCACCGGGATGATGGGACGGAAACGAACAGTGTATCCGTCAAGGATATACACGCCCTGCACATTGTTTTCCATCCGGACCGCGGAAGAAGGAATCCGATATCCGGTTGCAGACTGCCGCACAATCTCAATGCTTTGTCTTCTCAAAAAATTAAATCCGTCCGGCACCTGCTCGCTGGCAAAAATCAGCACGACGTCCTCCGTCCCGCTCTCCTGCACAATGCGATCCAGCCGCATCAGCACCTCCTGATCCCCGTTGTAGGGAAAAACAACACGGTAGGCCGCATTCAGATTGTATGCCTGCAACTCATCCAGACGAATCCGGCACGCGACATACCAGGTGAATTCATCCACGATCTTCCCGGCGTTCCGCCCGCCGGTTTCCGGCGACTGATACAGCGACTGATCCGCAGTGGAATTCACCATCTCGTCAAAATCCGCCAAGGTCATCGAATCCACCTTGTTTGCGGAAAAGATTTCCTCAAAGCCGTCAAGATCGGAATAATAATAGCCGCTGGCAGGCGCGCTGATCCACTGCTTGACATTTCCGGAGGTTTTGATCAGCTCGTCCCGCTGTCGCTCCAGCGCTTCGATCTGCGCGTCATAGTTTTCAATCATGCCCGTCACAATCTGACGCTGATTCAGAAGAGAGAGAAAATTGTCCCGCTTCTGCACAGCACTTTTAGAATCTCCGGCCGCATTGCTGCACAGAATATCGTAATACGCCTCGCCGATGGAGTCGTCGAGCACCGCCGTATCGGAGTAGGTCTGTCCGATTCCCAAATTGGAGTTTTTCAAAAGCTCCGTCCTGCGGTCGATCTCCGCAAGCGCTGCGGACAGATCGGCGTTTTGCGCTGAAGCAGAATCATATAGCTCGACCACCTGCTGCGAGATCCCCACTTTTTCGCCATCCTCAGCCAAATAGTTGAGATTGCCCTGCCCGTCTGCATACAGCAACGTCTCCGAGCGCATGATATATCCGTCCACCGACTGCGTGTCGCGCACCTCGGTGTAGGTCACAAGAGAAGTGGTGACAGAGGAGGAGAGAACATTGGTCAGATGATAGCCGACATACAGTGCGATGCAAACGCTGCAGACCGTTGTCAGCACATATTTTGCGACCGTTCGCAGATATTTTTTATCTACCATTGCGCGTTCTCCTTTCCTGCCATACTTCGTTTGACTATATTCTACAACATTTCCGCCTCTTTTGCAAGCGTCACGGCGGAATTCATCACATCCGTTTCATCGGCGTACAGCCAGCGGATTCCCGGCATTCTTCTGAAATAGGTCAGCTGCCGCTTTGCATACCGCGCCGTTGCCAGCTTGATCTGCTCCGCCGCCTGCGCAAGCGGCACTTCCCCGCGAAAATACGGAACCAGCTCCTTGTATCCGATGGCCTGTGCCGCCGTGCCGTTTCCGTCCAACAGTCCTGCCTCCCAAAGCGCTCTGGCTTCCTGCTCCAATCCCTGCTCCAGCATCTTGTCCACGCGTGCATAAATCCGCCTGCGCAGCACCTCTCGGTCAGCAAAGTCCAGCCCGATGATCAGCGCCTCATACCGGGGCGGCGCCGTGCGGCTTTCCGCATCCCACACAGATTTCGGTCGTCCTGTCGCCAGATAAATCTCCAGCGCACGGATCACCCGCTTGACATTGTTGGGATGAATTTCGGCGGCAGATTGCGGATCAACCGCTTGCAGCTCGGCATACAGCGGTTCAATCCCCTCGCTCTCAAATCGTTCGTTTAACTGCCGGCGCAGCGCCGTTGATCCGGCGGTTTTTTCAAAATGATTGCCGCGCAGCAAGCTCTCCAGATACAGCCCCGTCCCCCCGCAGAACACCGGCGTTGTTCCCGCCGCAAGCAGACCGTCCGCGGTTTGCGTTGCCATGCGGACATAGTCCGCGCAGGAAAAAGGCGCATCCGGCGCGCAAAAGCCGAAAAGATGATGCGTCACCCCGCCCATCTCCGCAGGGGTCGGGCGCGCCGTCCCGATCTGCATCCGGTCATAGATCTGCATGGAGTCACAGCAGATGATCTCGCCCTTCATTTTTTCGGCGAGTGCAACAGACAAAGCCGTCTTCCCCGTCGCAGTCGGTCCCACAATGGCCAAAATTTCTTTTTTCACGTTCTTCACGCTGTTCTTTTCTCCGTACCTGTTTTTTCAATCACGCATCCTCTGCGCCCCGCCGAAAAGACCGATATACCGATCCATCCATGCCTCAGCCGCACATCGCGTTTGCTCCACGCACCCGTGCGCCTGTGAGCAGTTATTGAATCAGCATCGCGTCGCCGAACGAGAAAAAGCGGTATTTTTCCCGAATGGCTTCCTGATACGCATCCATCACATAGTCCTTGCCGGCAAAAGCGGAAACCAGCATCAGCAGCGTGCTTTGCGGCAGATGAAAGTTGGTAATCAGCGCGTCCATGCATTTGAAGCGATATCCGGGATAGATGAAAATCGAGGTGTCCTTAGCAACAGGATGCACCGTCCCGTCCTCATCCGCCGCACTTTCCAGCGTCCGGCAGGAAGTCGTACCCACGCAGATCACCCTGCCGCCGTGCGCGTGGCAGGCATTGATCGCATCCGCGCTCTGCTGCGTCACGGTGATAAACTCCGAATGCATCACATGCTCCGAAACACGTTCCACCTTGACCGGGCGGAAGGTTCCGAGTCCCACATGCAGCATCACCGGCACGATCTGCACCCCCGCCTGCCTGATCTGCTCCAAAAGCTCTTCCGTGAAATGCAGCCCGGCAGTCGGCGCGGCAGCCGATCCCTCGCAGCGTGCATAAACCGTTTGATACCGGTCCGGGTCCTCCAGCTTCTCATGGATATACGGCGGCAGCGGCATCGACCCAACCACATTCAGCACATCGTAGATATTCTGAAACCGGTCTTTGTCGTAGGTGAATTTTGCCAGACGGTTTCCGTCCTGCACGCTCTGAAGAATCTCCGCGCACAGCACACCGTCTCCGAATACAACCTTAGCCCCCTGCTTGAGCCGCCTGCCGGGATGCACCATGACCTCCCAGACATCCAGCTCTCGCTGCCGCAGCATCACAAACTCCACCGGTACATCCTGCGGCACAGAAGGCTTGACGCCGCGCAGACGCGCGGGGATCACCTTGGAATCATTGATCACCAGAACATCCCCCGGATGCAGATATTCTCTGATGTCGGAAAACGTCCGGTGGGAAATCCCGCCCTTTTCCCGGTCAAGCACCATCAGGCGCGAGGTGTCACGCCGCAACAGCGGCGTCTGGGCAATCAGCTCCTGCGGCAGATCATAATCAAAATCAGCCGTCGAAAGCTCTCTTGATACATCACACATAAAAATCGCTCCAAATCCAGATCAAATCATAGCGGCGCAAAAGCATCCGGCAGAATCTGCGCCATGCTTGCGCTGGCAATTTCGCCGGAACGCCGGTAAAAAAGCATTGTACCGGGTGAAAAGAATTCCGCCATCACCTGCCTGCACACCCCGCACGGCGCGCAGTCCGAAGGGGATTGCCCCAGCTCGCCGCCAGCAATCGCCAACGCATAAAAATCCCGCGCACCGTCATAGATCGCCTTAAACAGCGCAACGCGCTCTGCACAGCAGGTCGGCGAAAACGCGCCGTTTTCCACATTGGCGCCGAGCCATACCCTGCCCTGCGCATCCATCAGCGCCGCGCCGACAGCGTAATGCGAATACGGGCAGTATGCCTTTTCCCGCGCCGTCTCTGCCAGCGCCATCAGTTTTTGCAAAACGGTTTCGTCCCGCACAAGTATCTCTTCACACATTTTTCATCTCTCCGTCTGTGCACAAATCCGCAAAGCTTTCCCCTGCCGTCGGTCGGGGAGCCCCCAGCCAATTTGCAACCGTCGCGCCGACATCGGCAAAGCAGGAACGAATCCCCAACGCATGCGGAACTACTGCATCCCCGCAGACCAGCACGGGAACATACTCCCGCGTGTGATCCGTAGAGCAATCCCCCGGGTCACAGCCATGATCCGCTGTGATGATGAGGACATCCTCCCGCCGCATTTTTTCAAGAAAGCCGCCGAGCCACCGATCAAAAGCGGACAATGCACGCGCATAACCGCCAACATCGTTGCGATGACCGTAAAGCATATCAAAATCAACCAGATTCACAAAACACAGTCCGTAAAAATCCGTATCCTGCAATTTCGCGGTTTTCTGCATACACGCCTCATTGCCGTGCACGGGATAAGAAGCCGTCAGTCCGCGGGCGGCAAATATATCTCCGATTTTTCCCACGCCGATCACATCGCGCCCGGCGCGCTGCAAAAGATCCAGCAGTGTGTCACAGGGCGGTGTCAAAGAAAAATCGCGACGGTCCGGCGTGCGGTAAAAGTCAGGCGCCGTACCGGCAAACGGCCGGGCAATCACTCTGCCGACACCGTATTGTCCCACACACATTTGCCGCGCAATCTCACAGCACCGATACAGCTCTGTCAAATCCACTTTGTCCGTGTGCGCCGCAATCTGAAAAACGCTGTCCGCAGAGGTATAGACGATCAGCTTGCCCGTTTGCAGATGCTCCGCTCCGTAGTCGCGGATCACCTCCGTGCCGGAATAGGGTCGGTTGCACAGCACGCCGCGTCCGCACGCGCGGCTGAACGCATCCAGCAATTCGCGCGGAAAGCCGTGCGGAAAAACCGGCATCGGCTGACGGGAAATCACTCCCGCAAGCTCCCAGTGCCCCGTGGTCGTGTCCTTCCCCGGACTTTTTTCCGCCATTTTGCCGTACGCGCCGCGGCAGTTCGGTTCTTCTCCAAGATAAGAGGCGCCCGGGATATTGCCGATCCCCAGCGAGCGAAGGTTCGGAATGTTAAAATCGGGATGTGCGCTGACGCTGCGCAGCGTGCAGCACCCGCTGTCGCCGAACTGCGCCGCGTCCGGCAACGCGCCGATGCCGACGCTGTCTAACACCAGCAAAAAAACTCTTCGGATGTCCGCCTTCATGATCGCTGCTCCGTCTCCACGGCAATCTCCAGCGCAAGCTCCATCATCTGGGTGAAAGTCTGTTCCCGCGCGGCAGCGTCAAGCGCGTCACCGGTCAGCAAATGATCGGACACCGTGCAGATAGCAAGCGCACGCTTGCCGGCAGAGGCGGCGTTGAGATACAAAGCGGCAGCTTCCATTTCCACCGCAAGCACCCCCATCTTCCGCCACGCCTCGTTGGCGTTGGGATTGGCGTGATAAAACGCATCGGTTGACAAAAGATTGCCCACATGAAAAGGGATCTTTCTGCTCTGTGCAATCTCAACCCCCGTAGCCAACAGATCATAGCTGCAAACGGGCGCAATGCTCCCGGCGCATCCGAACTGCTTTGCATACGCCGAATCCGTGCACGCGCCCATGCCAAAGACAAGATCGCGAATCTGCACCTGCGGCTGCATGCCGCCCGCCGTGCCGACGCGGATAATGTTTTCCACGCCGAAAAACCGGTAAAGCTCATAGGAATATATCCCGATGGAGGGCATCCCCATTCCGCTGGCCATCACGGAGACACACACGTCGCGGTATTTTCCGGTATAGCCCTGCACGCCGCGGACGTCGTTGACCAAAACGGCATCCTGCAAATAGTGCTGCGCAATAAAAGCGGCGCGCTTGGGGTCGCCCGGCATCAATACGGTTTTCCCGAAGTCGCCGGGAGCAGCGGCAATATGCGGTGTAGGTGTGTTTGCCATCTCTCATCCCTCCTGAAAAAACGGGCAGATTCTTTTCTGTTAGTATAGCACAGTTTATGCAAAAATGCAACACATCGCAACACATCAACAAAAAAGGATTGCCGCCGTGCAGCAATCCTTTTTTGTT
>DBGFNI010000019.1:0-7056 GCA_048527645.1 Eubacteriales bacterium
CCTTGCTATATCTATGACAACCACTATGCAGACGCATATCAGGTGAAGGAGGACAAGGGCGCGTTCGGCCTTTCCGATGTTGCGGCGACCATGGTCAACCTGATGGGATATGAGGCGCCCGACATGTGGGATCCTTCTTTGATTGAGATCAAATAATCTGACCGGTATCAAATGAAACGGAGGAAAGTCTCTGTCTGACTGCTTTGTATGCGGATTCGACTGAATCGAACAGACGGTGAGAGTGGATTATGTATATTTTACTCGGAGATATTGTCAATTTTCTCACGGTTTTGGCAGGCGGCTGTGTAGGCCTTATGATTCGTGCTGCCGCCGCCCGGGCGGCACGCGGAAAACAGGACGCCGCCGCGCTGAAATCAAGCGTAAAACGTGCGGGGCGGATGGAATCACTGCGCACGACGCTGATGCAGGGGATTGCGCTGTGCGTGGTACTCATCGGTATCAACGGTGCGGTCAGCGGCGTTTATACCACGGGGCAGGACGGCGCGCAGATTTTGCAGTCTCCCAATACGCTCAACACCATTCTTTCCATGGTGATCGGTATCGCAGTGGGTGAGCTTTGCGATCTGGACGGGCTGCTCCGGCGCTTCGGCGACTGGATTGAGCGCAAAATGCGGCGCGGAAAGCCGGTTGAGGGCGCGGGGCAGATCAGTATTTCAGAGGGCTTTGTCAGCGCATCGCTCCTCTTTTGCGTCGGCGCCATGGCGATTGTCGGTGGGCTCAAGAGCGGCATCTCGGGCGATCATTCCATGCTGTATACAAAATCGGTGCTGGACGGAATCAGCAGCATTGTTTTTGCCTCAACAATGGGAGCGGGCGTCCTGTTCAGCGCCTTTGCGGTGTTGCTGTATCAGGGAGCGATCGTGCTGGCCAGCGGGGTGATCGCACCGTATCTGACGGACGCGTGCATTATACAAATGAACTGCGTGGGCAGTCTGCTGATCATTGCCATCGGTTTGAATCTGCTGGGCGTCACGAAAATCAAGGTGATGAACGGCGTTCCCGCGATTTTTCTCCCAATTTTGCTGTGTCAGATCATCCGATGAAAACGCAGGATGCGGTGCGCGCGTCGGAAAAGCGGCAGCTGACGGCATATCTGCGGGAAAGGTTCGGCGAGGCGCAGGGAAGCATCGGCTTTTTTGAAAAGAAGACGCCCGCGCGCAGACTGAACGCAGTGGTTCCCGTAAACTACTGTCAGTTTGACGGCGTGCGATATGTCAGTGCCGAAGCGCGGCTGCTCGAACGGATCTGTTCTCTGTTTTTGCAGGCACAGGATTGCTTTTGCCCGTCTTTTTTGGATGCTTTGCACCGGGAAATCGACGGCGAAATGCGGCGCGAGGGGTATGTGCCGGGGAAAAGCCGCGGCAGGGTTATCAGGGTATATCTCCCCGGGCGCTGCTTTGATGCCGTGGCGGACTGTGAACCGCTGTCCTATTCCAAAATGCTTCAAACGGAGAATCAGACAAGCATCTGCTTGACGGAGAGTTATTTTCTCACCCGCCCTGCGTTCGGAACCGTTGCCGGCAGCCAGCTGGTCAGCGCGGCGGCCGTAAACGCATTTTCCACTGCCACACAGGTGCGCGATCTCTGCTGTGAGACCATTCCCGCTTTTCGCGGGCAGGGGCTGGCGGCACGGAACACCGCCGCCCTGATTCATTGCCTGCAAGCGCAGGAACTGACGCCGATTTACCGCTGTCACACGGACAATCCGGCGTCGCTGGGCGTCGTGCACAAGCTGGAGCTGCGGCAGGCGGCGATGGCATATCACTGCGTCTATTGCCGCACATAAAGCGTTTTGGGAAGGGGAGATTTTCACGGAACTGCAAATCCCGTCGGAACTGAACGGAAAAACGGTCAAAGAGGTGCTGCTATACCGTCTTTCGTTTTCGCACGCGATTTTGACCCGTTTGAAAAAACAGCCGGACGGCATCCAGGTGGACGGCAATCCTGTGACGGTGCGATATGTGCTGCACACCGGGCAGACGCTCTCACTTGCAATTGAGGACAAATTACCGCATCAACCGCAGATGGGCGTCTGTTTTGCGGCGATGCCTGAAGTTTTGTATGAGGATGACTGGCTGATTGCCGTTGACAAGCCCGCCGGCATGCCGACGCACCCTTCGCCCGGGCATCACGGAGATTCGCTTGCCTGTGCGCTGTCAGCGTATTATGGGGAAAAAGGGGTCCCTTTTGTGTTCCGCAGCCCGTCCAGACTGGACCGGAACACCTCCGGCGTGCTGCTGGCGGCGAAAAACGCTGTTGCCTGCTCCGTTTTGAACCGGCAGCATCAGCAGGGGCTTTATGAAAAAACATATTTTGCGGTATTGCAGGGAGAACCCGCGGCGCCTGAGGGGCTGATCGACGCGCCGATCGGCAGGGAAGCGGGCAGCGTGATCAAACGCTGCGTTTCGCCGCACGGCGACCGCGCGCAGACCGCTTACCGCGTGCTTCATACGTTCGAGAGAGAGGGCAGGAAGTTCTGCGCGGTGCTTGCCTTTCCGCGCACGGGTCGAACGCATCAGATCCGCGTTCATTTTGCGCATATCGGGTGCCCGCTGGCGGGGGACGATCTGTACGGCGGGGATCGGTCGCTGATCGGCAGACACGCGCTGCATGCGTATCAAATCGGTATTCTGCATCCGAAAAGCGGAGAAAAAACGGTGATCACCGCACCATTACCCGCCGATTTGCAGGAACTGATCGGCGCGGAGCGCGCAAAAATCAGCTTGCCTTAATCGCCTGAAAGGAGAAACGCATCATGAAAAAAACAGCGCAAACTCTGTATCAGCTGCGCATCTATGCGCATCCTGTGTTCTGGTGCGGACTTGCTGCGGCAATCATCGGCGGCGTGTTGCACATTTGCTGCAAGTGCAGTGTGGCGGCAGCGGATTTTGTAAATTATTATCTGGGCGGAGCGGTGCGGATTTTTCTGTGCAAGCTGACGGTGTGGCTGCCAAACTCCCTGGCGGAATGTCTGGTTTTGCTGCTGCCGTTCATTTTGGCAGCCCTGTTTGTGCACGCATATCGGGTTTCCTGGAGCAACCGTGCGTCATGGCGTTTTATGTCGCTGCTGCTGGGCGTGCTGTTTACGGTATATGCGCTGTTTGTCTGTACGTTTGCCTCGGCATACAACGCATCGACGATTGATTCCAAGTTTTCATTAGAGCAGCGTGAGGTGTCCGCACAGGAGTTGTATGAGACCATGCAGTGGACGGTTGCCCAGACAAATGCACTGAGCGCGGAGATTGATTATATTTACGGCGGATTTTCGGTGATGCATGAGACCTACGATTCGATGAATCAAAAGATTATGCAGGCATATGACAGTCTGCGGGAGGAGTATCCGTTTTTCATCCCGTTCCGTTCCCGCACCAAGCCTGTCATTTTCAGCGAAGCGATGTCATACACCCATCTGACGGGAATCTACACGTTTTTTACCGGTGAGGCAAATATCAACACGGCGTTCCCGGACTACACCATTCCTTTTACTGCGGCGCATGAGCTTGCGCATCAGCGCGGCGTT
Source organism: Eubacteriales bacterium (assembly GCA_048527645.1). Taxonomy (GTDB): domain Bacteria; phylum Bacillota; class Clostridia; order Oscillospirales; family CAG-272; genus HGM12669. The sequence goes on from DBGFNI010000019.1 coordinate 3,542, forward strand.
GCACGGGAAAACGAGGCGAACTTTGTCGCCTTTCAGGCACTGCTGCATTCAGACGATCTGTATCTGCAATACTCCGCCTATCTGAACATGACTGAGTATCTTGCCTCCGCTCTGGCAGAGGCGGACTACGATCTGTTTGCGCAGGCATACAGTCAGCTCAGTGCCCCGGTGCAATATGAGATACAGTCATACAATGCATTTTTTGAAAAGTATGCGGACAGTGCGGCGGCGGACGTTGCGGGTGCGGTGAACGACACCTATCTGAAAGCGAGCGGACAGCAAGCCGGGACGAAGAGCTACGGTCTTGTGGTGGATTTGGCGGTTTCGTATTATTACAGTGTCATCTCTCCGTAGCAGCCCGCGGCCGGAGGGCTTGCAGATGCGTTGCCTGCTTTTGCGTGCACGATTGCGCTGATGCAGCGGAAAAGGAGGCTTTTTGGCTGACAGAATCCGGCAAATCTCCGAAAAAATAACAATTTAATCGAGAAAATAATTGACAAAAACAATTGATTGGGATATAATAGATATGTTGAACAAAGGCGTTCATCACGGAGGAACAAAATCCTTTCCGATGGGGGCCTTTTATTGTGTGAATCGGAACAACTCGTTGCAATTCAAAGGAGAAAGACCATGAAGAATACCAAGTACATTTTCGTTACGGGAGGGGTGGTTTCCGGTCTTGGGAAGGGCATCACCGCCGCGTCCCTCGGACGTCTTCTCAAAGCACGTGGACTGAAGGTCGCTGCGCAGAAGCTGGACCCGTATATCAACGTGGATCCCGGCACGATGAGCCCGTATCAGCACGGCGAGGTCTATGTGACGGAGGACGGTGCGGAGACGGATTTGGATCTTGGGCATTATGAGCGTTTTATTGATGAAAACCTGAATAAGTATTCCAATCTTACAACCGGTAAAGTGTATTGGAATGTTCTCAACAAGGAGCGCCGCGGCGAATACCTCGGCTCGACCGTTCAGGTGATTCCCCATATCACAAATGAAATCAAGGAATTTGTATACAGCGTCGGAAAAAAGACGGACGCGGATGTTGTCATCACGGAAATCGGCGGAACCATCGGTGATATTGAAAGCCAGCCGTTTTTGGAGGCGGTGCGTCAGGTGTCTTTGGAGGTCGGGCGCGAAAACAGCCTGTTTATCCATGTGACGCTGGTCCCGTTTTTGCGCGGTTCGGATGAGCACAAGTCAAAGCCGACGCAGCATTCCGTAAAAGAATTGCAGGGAATGGGGATCAATCCGAATATTATCATTCTCCGCTGTGACGAGCCGCTGGAAGAGTCGATTTTCAAGAAGATCTCACTGTTCTGCAATGTCAAACCGGAATGTGTCATTGAAAATATTACGCTACCGGAGCTTTACGAAGCGCCGATCATGCTGGAAAAGAGCAATTTTTCGTCTGTGGTCTGCGATATGCTCCATTTGGATGCGCCGAATATCGATATGAGCGACTGGAATGCGATGCTGGATCGGATTCACGCAAAGCGCAAACGCATCACGATCGGTCTGGTCGGAAAATATGTACAGCTGCATGACGCGTATCTCTCGGTTGCCGAGGCGCTGCGTCACGCTTCCTATGAGGTGGGCGCGCACGTGCACATTGAATGGATTGATTCCGAGACGGTCAACGCGTCCAACGTTGCGGAACTGATCGGGCGCTGCGACGGCATTGTGGTTCCGGGCGGATTCGGCAACCGCGGCGTGGAAGGAAAGATTGAAACCTGCCGGTATTGCCGGGAAAACAACATTCCCTATCTGGGCATATGTCTTGGCATGCAGATTGCCGTGATTGAATTTGCCCGTCACGTCTGCGGGATCGCGGATGCGAATTCCGGCGAATTTGATGAGATGAGCACGCATAAGGTGATTGATTTTCTGCCGGAGCAGCGTGCGGATATTGATATGGGCGGCACACTCCGTCTGGGCGCTTATCCCTGCCATGTGCAGAAGGGCACACAGATGCACCGGTGGTACGGCGCGGAGGAGATTTCCGAGCGTCACCGTCACCGTTATGAGTTTAACAACGCGTTCCGCGATACGCTTTCCGATGCCGGTCTTTTGATCAGCGGTACTTCGCCGGACGGCAATATTGTGGAGACGGTCGAGATTCCCGAAAACGACTTCTTTGTCGCGGTGCAGTTCCATCCGGAATTCAAGAGCCGCCCGAACAAGCCGCATCCCCTGTTCCGCGGTCTTGTGCAGACCTCCCTTGCCCATGCGGAAAAGAAGGGAACCGCGGACAACTGATTTTTTGTTGCTTTTTGCAGCAGTGCATACGATACCGGACATGCTTTGGCGGCTTGCCCGGTGTCTTGCCTTTTTGGCGCGGTGCGAGATGTCACGGAGACGGCGCACCCTTCCGCTGCTTTTGCGGAACATTTCACTTCTCGGTCATTCATTTTCATATTATAAAACGGAGGAATGTAAAACATGGAAAAAATCAGACCCGAAAGTATGCAGCGCATTACCACCCCTGAATTGGCGCAGGCGTTTATCGACGAACAGGTGGAACAAATCCGCGCCAAGGTCGGTGACAAAGGCGTCCTTTTGGCGCTTTCCGGCGGCGTGGATTCGTCTGTTGTCGCAGCACTTTTGATCAAGGCTGTCGGCCAGCAGCTCGTTTGCGTGCATGTCAACCACGGCTTGCTGCGTCAGGGTGAGCCTGAACAGGTGATTGAGGTGTTCCGCAATCAGATGAATGCCAATCTGATCTATGTGGATGCAGTTGACCGTTTCCTGGATAAGCTGGCAGGCGTGACAGACCCGGAAACGAAGCGCAAAATTATCGGCGACGAGTTTATTCAGGTGTTTGAGGAAGAGGCGCTGAAGCAGAACCAAATTCGGTTCTTGGCACAGGGAACGATTTATCCTGACATTCTGGAAAGCAAGGACGGCATCAAGGCGCATCATAATGTCGGCGGTCTGCCGGAAAAAATGAATCTGGATTTGGTCGAGCCGCTGGAATTCCTGTTCAAGGACGAGGTTCGCGTGGTGGGCAAGCAGTTGGGTTTGCCGGACGGCATGGTTTACCGTCAGCCGTTCCCCGGCCCCGGGCTTGGCGTCAGATGTCTGGGCGCGATCACGCGGGAGCGCTTGGAGGCGGTTCGCCATTCGGATGCGATTCTCCGTGAGGAATTTGCGAAGAACGGTCTGGAGGGCAAGGTGTGGCAGTATTTCACTGTCGTGCCGGATTTCAAATCTGTGGGAATCAGCGACGGGAAGCGTACCTTTGCATACCCGGTCATTATTCGTGCGATCAATACCGTTGATGCAATGACCGCGACGGTTGCCGATGTTCCGACCGCGCTGCTGCATCATATTACGCAGAGAATCACCGCCGAGGTTCCCGGCGTCAACCGCGTGCTCTTTGATCTCACACCTAAGCCCACCGGAACCATTGAGTGGGAATGATTTCATACCCGTGAAAAAGCCCATAAAATAAGGCTTTTCGCCGTGTTTGCGCCCTTTGTGGCAACAAAATGGCAACATTATTTGAATTATTG
>DBGFNI010000020.1:0-3608 GCA_048527645.1 Eubacteriales bacterium
TTTTGGAGACCGCTGCTCTACCAACTGAGCTATACCCCTATGAAAAACTGTACCCTTTTCGGGGTACAGTTGGCACGGCGTAAGGGATTCGAACCCCCGACCTTTTGGTTCGTAGCCAAACACTCTATCCAGCTGAGCTAACGCCGCAAATATGTCTCTTTGATTTCGACATCAGTGATTGTACCACATTTCGCGCCCGATGTCAAGCGCTTTGCGAAAAAAGATGAAAAAAACTTTCCGTTTTTTGCCGTTCCGAGCGGGGCGCCGTTGTTTTGCACGGCGCCCCGGCGGCACAATCGCCGCACGCGGAAGCGACAGAAAATCGGTCAATACTTATAGTTGAGAATTCGGGTATATGCGCTGTCACCGACAACAATCGTCTTTTCAAAAATATCGCTCTTGCTGCCGCCGCAGGCAAGCGTATAAACCCAGTGATCTCCGGTGTTTACGCCGGCAATTTCCTCGCCGTCCACTGTGACCTTTTCGAATTCGGAAGTGTAAACGACGATTTCCTTTTTGGTTTCCGAAAGCGTGTTGACAGCGACCACCACGTCGTCATCCGCACTGAGAATATCCTGTGCAAGCATTTCTCTTGCAGCAAGGAACACATCGCCGTTGTCCTTGTCAAAGGAGGCGTATGTCGTATAACCGCTTTCCGGCGTCATATAAATTGCCTGATAATACGTATTCATCAAATCATTGATGCTCTGCTCTGTCAGATTGAGTCTTGCCGCAATGCCTTCCAGCTTTTTCTCCATCATCAGCAACAGCTCATAATCCTCCAGCCCGTCTCGGATGCTCTCCAAGCGCAGAGTGGGGATCGGAATATTACGGTTGACAATACCGTCCTCCCAATAGCCGGGATATACCAGATATCCGTCGCCTGCCGTCGTATCGTTGAATGCGCAGGGGTTGTTCCATACGTCACGGTCAATGGTGTTGGTATCGCTGTGATTACCCCACATAGCGGAAGACCAGTAGATTTCACCGGTGGGACCCTCCTCATGCTGCATCCAGTGCGAGACACGCGGAGAAAGCAGCGAATCGGGAATCTGATAGGTTGTCGAAGGAAGAATCGGACCCACGCAGGTATACCACCATACGAGATTGCCCTTTGCGGTTGTTTGCGCAATCAACTGCTGCATTTCCGTCTTTGTCATTTTGCCCCAGTTCGGACACCAGTCTGTGATGATATCCGCCGTTGTCGGGTAGCGAACAGGATCGGATGTGACAATATTGGGGATATTTGTCCCTTCGCCGACTGCGATTTCAACCTGGGAAATGAAGTAGTTAAGCCGATTGATCGCCTGTGCCTTGGCGGTGTCTTCATTCGGCTCGTCAATCAGATACATAAAGGTTTTGTCTGCAATCCCCAGTTCCTGACATACCTTATAGATTTCGGCTGTACTGTTGATAGCCGTTTTCGACATATCAATGGTTGTTCCGCGAGAGAAGCTGGGCAGCTGGAAAGCGGAAATACGCTCATCGGTTGCGTAGGTGCGAATCAATTCAATCACATCTGCCTGATTGCTTGCGTCCAGTATCGTGCCGGGGATATAACGCGAAGAGATGCGGTAGTCGAGGAAGAAATCGTAATACATCATCTGCAAATTCCACTCAACATTACGTCTGGAATCGTATACCTTAGGCAACTGGCTGAGCGTGATCGAACGGGAGACCTCGTCGTTTCTGTAAACATAATACTTATACAGATAGCCGAACAGATCCAGATCAAAGGAAGTCTGACTGGAGGGAGTGGTGGGAAGGGTGATATCCCATACCTCAACCTCCACCGGGATGATAATGTCACTTCCCTCCTGATAGGAAACCGTTACATATCCGGTATACAGGCCGGGCGTCTGCGTCTCCGAGGAGCTGACTGAGATCCAATATCCCTGATTCTGATTTGGCAGAATATCACTCTTGTTGTTGGCATATCCGCCGTCAGAGCCATCAAACAGGGGAATGATCGCGTCGGGCAGATAACCGAGCTTCGTACCGGGTGCAATGCTGTTGACGATTTCAATATAATGCTGTCGGTAAGTCGTGACGCTCTCCAGCTTTTCCCCGTTATCGTTCACCAGATCGGAAACCGTAAAGGATACATCTGTCGCACCGGCGCCGTTATACAGCAAAAACTGCATACCCTCCGATTCGTTGCGCGCCAGTTGCGCGGTCAGCTTGGTTTTGCCGTTGTCCTCGACCACATCGTCGCGGCCCACCTTTTCACCGTTGGTCAGGATGACGGGATGCAGTTCGGTATCCTCCAGATCCTCCTGCCGCTCATCGGTGGCAGTAGCGCCGTTGAGCGTGAAGAAATCAAATGCATACGCATCCTCCAAGCCAAAGGTCTGATTGGAACGTTTGACATAAGAGTATGACTTGCGTTCCGGATGGGCAGAATCACCAACGGAAGTCGCATAGACATTCATGCCCATTCTGCGGCAGGACTTGATACCGTTATAGGCATCCTCATCCAAACCGATCTGATTGAGCTTGATGCGGAATTCCCAGCTCTGCTTATTGTCTGCATAGTGATTTGCATAGTGCATATCCACACAGGACAAGTCTGTGCTGCCCATGCAATGTCCGCTAAGCCCTGCCGCTCCGCTTGTTCTGGTCGCAACCAAGTGAATCAGCGAATCCGGATCGTCCCCGCGCTGAAAATCCGCCTTGGGGTCCAAAACCAGGTGCAATTCATCCAATGAGGAGATATACGAGTCGTTGATCACAACAAAGACATAAAGATAGGATGCGTTGTTGCTCAACTGCACGCCGACATATTCCAGGTAAAAGGATTCTGCATCCGCATAGGTTTCGCCGTTTTCGTAGTCAAAAGCGCGGATGGTTTCCGTCTCGCCGTACAGATGATCGTAAAACAGACCTTCCAATTCATTGACGCTGGTGATATAGTCGGTCTTCAAAAACTGAAACATCGGCGTAGTGCCGTTTTTCACATTTCCCAGGCAAACTCTGTCGCTCACTCTTGTGAGCACATTATCCAAACGGTGCAAAATTGCTGCCGCTTCGGCACGCGTAGCGCATTCCGTCGGGCGGAAGCAACCGTCACTGCCGTTCATCAGCGCATATTTCGCACTCGCATTCAGCGCAACATCCTGCCGTGCGTAATCGGAAATAGACGGATAGTCGTCAAAACCGGCAACCGTGTCGTCTGCAAAAAGCTCCAGTTCCGTGCAGTTTTCCAAAAAGCGCGCATTCATCGCTGCGATCTGCTCACGGGTGATCGCGGCATTGGGCGAAAAGTGCGATGCGTCCGTACCTTTGGCAATCTGTTTTTCCGCTGCCCACTGCACGGCTGCGGCATACCAAGCGTCAGCGGCTACATCTTCAAAAGTATCGGTCTGCGAAAAATCAGTATCAAGCCCCTCCAGCGCAGCCAACCGGTATAAAAATGTCACATATGTCCCTCTGGTCAGGGTCATCTCCGGCAAAAACATGTTTTCTGCCGCACCGGTTGTCAGGCTGTTTTGCGCTGCCCATTCAATATCGTTTGCCGCCCAGTGCCCGATTGTATCGGAAAATCGGCTGCCGGCAACGACCGAGGTCATCAGCACGCCAATCAGAAGCGACAGCGACAGAAGACCTGC
>DBGFNI010000021.1:0-4572 GCA_048527645.1 Eubacteriales bacterium
TTTTTCCCCCCGCGGCGCACCGTTTCTTCTGATTCTATTCCATCAGCCGCGCAAGAAATGCCGAAAAACCGCAACTGCGCCGCAATGCCGTTTTTACCGCCGCAAATTGCGCCCCGGCGTGCCATTTTTCGCCGCATGCGGAAAATATTTTGCCGCATGAAAAATACCGTTCGGCAAAGGATATGCATGGGACATCCTCCCGACAGGAAAGGAGAAACACACCATGACAATCACAAAATCATCCGCTGCACGCACTGCCGCGTCGCCTCTGCGCCGCCTGATCGCGCCGGCTCTTGCCGCGCTGTTTGTTTTCGGGCTGCTGCTGGGAACGCCGCATGCACATGCAGACCAATGGTATTTCAAAAAAACAGATGACCACACGCAGCCGCCGCTGGACAGCGCGCAGGAGCGCATCGCCTCCTGCAACGGATATTACGTCAATCAAAAAGCAACAGACGAAAAGGTGATCTATCTCACCTTTGACGCCGGCTATGAAAACGGAAATGTCAACGCCATTTTGAACATTCTGGACAAGCATCGGGCGCCGGGGGCCTTTTTCGTATTGGAGCATTTCGTCCGCGATCATCCGGAGTTGATTCAGAAGATGGATATTCTCGGCTGCGAGGTTTGCAACCATACCTGTTCTCATGCCGATATGTCCGTAGCAGACCGCGCAACCTTTGAAAACGAACTGAAAAATCTGGAAAGTATATGCATGGAGCTGACGCAGGTGCCCATGGCGCCGTTCTATCGCCCGCCGGAGGGCAAATACTCTCTGGAAAATCTGCAATGGGCACAGGAAATGGGCTATGCAACCGTTTTCTGGAGCTTTGCCTATGCGGACTGGGACAACGACAAGCAGCCCGACCCGAAGCAATCGCTGCAAAATTTGCTGGATCATGTGCACAACGGAGAAATTCTCCTGCTGCATCCGACCTCCTCCACCAACGCCGCCATTCTGGACGACTTTCTTACGCAATTGGAAAACCAGGGATACCGTTTCGGAAAGCTGGCAGAGCTGACTGCCACAAAGCAAAAAGCGGAGTGACAACATGAAATGCCTGACAAAAAACCACTGGGTTGTTCGTTTGACTCTGCTGTGCGTCACAGCGTCCCTTCTTTTCACACAGGCACAGGCGCTGGATCGCCCATACCGCTATAATCCGCAAAACGATGTTTTACGTTATTATGTACCGAAAAACGACGAAAAAATCATTGCGCTCACTTTTGACGACGGTCCGCATCCCACATACACGGAAAGGGTTCTTCAGGTGCTGGCGGATCACGATGCCAAAGCAACCTTTTTTGAGGTGGGTATGAACGCGGAATACTATCCGGCCGTGACAAAAGAAATTCTGGCGCAGGGGCATGAGATCGGCAACCACACCTACAGCCATCCGGATCTGTCCAATCTTTCCCAAAGCGAAATTGAAAAAGAGATTCAGAAGCAGTCAAAGGTCATTGAAGAAATCACCGGCGCCCCGCCCCTATACTTCCGTCCGCCCTGCGGCAGCTGCCGTGACAAAATCATTCAGAGCGCCGAGCAGCATTCCCTGACGGTGATTCTCTGGAGCATCGACACGCGTGACTGGGCAGGCAACGACGCCGCACACATTGCAGAGGATGTCATCAACAGCGCCCGCCCCGGGGACATCATTCTCTTTCATGACTATCCCGTGCACGCCTCCCAGCAAACCGTGGAGGCGTTGGAGCGCATTCTGCCCGCGCTCACGGCTGAGGGCTTTCGTTTTGTTACAATTTCCGAGCTGCTCAGCAAATAGTGCACCCTCCTTGCCCGCCGGGGCCGGCCAAACGCAAACGGTCTGACACATATTATCTATGTATCAGACCGTTTTGATGTGTTATGGATATCATTGCATTTTCATCTGTGCCGGCGCGCCTGCTTTGCGCCGCTGCCTGTTTACAGCACCAGAGACGGCGCGCTGTATACCCGTGCGGCAAGCTCGCTGTTGAGCATATACAGCCCCTTGGGATCCGAGCCGAACAGCTCCATCTTGGTGATCAGATCATTGGCGTTGGTCTCCTCCTCGCCCTGCTCCTTGACGAACCAGTCTAAAAACTGCATAGCGCGGAAGTCCTTGTCCTCATACGCTGCGGCATAAATGTCGTTGATCAGGGACGTTACATATTCCTCATGCTCCAGCCCGGCCTTGAGCACTGCCATGTCGCTGTCAAGCACCTTGTCCGGCTTGGCAATTGCCTCCAGCACGACTTTTTCGTTGTTGTTTTGCAAATACTGATAAAACAGCATGGCATGGTCGCGCTCCTCCTGCGCCTGAATCATATACCAGTTTGCAAATCCGTCCAAGCCGCGGGCGGAAAAATAATTGGAAAAATCCAAATAGAGATACGCGGAATAGAGTTCCTTGTTGATCTGCTGATTGAGTAAATCTCTGACTTTACGGTTCATTGTGACACACTCCTTCTGCCGCTGCGCGACGAAATATTGAATTGTTTTTTCTATCTGATCGCTCCGGGCGCCGCCGCGCTGCTTCATTTTCGGCGTGCCGGCTCACCGGCAGCGGTTCAGCCCTTGTTCAGCATGTGCAAAATCTGTTCCTTGGGGCGCACACCGACCAGTTGATTTTCGGTTTTGCCATTGCGCATGACCACAAGCGTCGGGATGCTCATAATGCCGAACATCTGTGCCAGCTCGGGCTGCTCGTCCACATTGACCTTTCCCACCAGAATATCCGGGTTTTCCTCTGCGATTTCCTCCACAATCGGCGCAACCATGCGGCACGGGCCGCACCAAGACGCCCAGAAATCGAGCAGAACCGGCTTTTTGCTCTGCAAAATCTCGGTTTGAAAATTCTCCTGATTAACGGTTAAAACGGACATACTGTTCTGCCTCCTTTTCCTTTTCAGTCTTTCGATTTATAATACAGCATACAATGGCAGTACCCTTCAAAATCGGGGTCTGCAATCTGCTGACGAAATTCCTCGCACATACACTTGTATTCTTCCGATTTTTGCACGCGGCAGGGGCAGTATCCGCCCTTGGCCTTGAGCCCCTCTTTTACGCGCTGTACAATTTCTTTATCTTCATTGAGCCTGATTGCCATAATATTTTCTCCTTTTTCTGTCCTCAGGGAAGCGCCAAAAGGCGATCATCCGCGCAGTCTGTCACAGTCAGCCATCTTTTCTGCCGCGCGGCAATGCAGTGTTTCAAAGCTCAAAATGAACCGGCAGACCGTTTTGCCACACATGCGCACATTCCCCCGCGATCAGGGGCTTGAGATATTCCGCGCAAAGCGGCGTAATACCGTTGGCGTCTGGATTGATATACTCATCCGGCACCGGCCGTTCCCGGTTGGCCACTTCGAAAATGTCGTTTTCCACAATGCGTACGGTATACGGATCGTTGCAAACGCGCGCAAAGCCCATCATCCGCGCGCTGCTTCCGCCTACGGCACGCGCCACCGCCTCTTTTCCGATTGCCACCGACTCGGTGATATCGCAAAGGCTGTTCAGATGCGCCGCGCAGCGCTGCAGCACATTGAGCTCGACGCTGCGCACCTTGCAGCCAAACTCGCGCTTGACGGCATGCTCCAGGGTTTTCCCGGTTCCCGCAAGATACTGATGGCCAAACACATCCACCGCGCCGCTCTGCGAAGAGGCGCCGACATAGGTTCCGTCTTCTAATCGGATCCCCTCTGAAACGGCAACCACCACATCCGGCCGCTGCTGCAGCGCGCCGCGCAAATCTGCGAAAAAGCGCTCATAGGAAAACGGCCGCTCCGGCAGATACACCAGCTGCGGGCCGCGCCCGCCCAAATATCCCGGCAGTGCGGCGGCGGCGGTCAGCCATCCGGCGTCACGCCCCATGATTTCCGCAATGGTTACGGCCTTTGTCGTGTAGACATGACAGTCGCGCACAATCTCCTGCATGGTGACGGCAATAAATTTCGCCGCAGAACCGAACCCCGGCGTGTGATCTGTTCCGCACACATCGTTGTCAATGGTTTTCGGCACGCCCATCACGCGGATGGGATAGCCGCGACGGCGCGCATATGCGCTGATTTTCGCCACTGTATCCATGGAATCGTTTCCGCCGATATAGAAAAAATAGCGGATATCGTATTTTTCAAACAGTGCAAATATGGTTTCGTAAACGCTGTCATTCTCGCCCGGCTGCGGCAGCTTTTTGCGGCAGGAGCCAAGCACAGCGGCAGGCGTCTGCTCCAGTGCGCTCAATGCCGATGCGTCTTGAAAAACATGGTTCAGATCGACCAGCTCTTCGTTTAAAAAGCCTTCCATCCCGTTTTTCATCCCGTAAAGCGTCCGTATGCAGGCATGCTCCCGCGCGCCGCGGATCACGCCGGACAGCGTTGCGTTGATGGCGGCGGTCGGTCCGCCGGACTGCCCGACCAAGGCGTTACCGCAGAGCGGCGAGGTTGTCATGCTTTCTGTCATGGCACTGTTCTCCGTCACTGTTATTTTTTTGCTGTTTCCCAAACAGTATGCATGCGCAAGTACACAAACATACCGCCATGGATATTATAGCATTTCCCAAGCGCTTTGTCAATGTCGGAGCACTTCTCCGATTAG
>DBGFNI010000022.1:0-9292 GCA_048527645.1 Eubacteriales bacterium
CAATATTTTACTCCTTATGTGATATTCGAAAAAAACAGCAGCGGTCGGTTGTACGGGTCAATCGGCCTCTGCTGCTTTTCACTTGTTTTGTATGTCAGATCAAAGGGATGGGAAAAATCAGATTCTGGTGAAAAGAAAATATCCCAGCACCAGAATACCGAGTGCAATGCGGTACCAGCCGAAGACCTTGAAATCGTGCTTTTTGATATAGTCCATCAAAAAACGGATGCAGACCAGGGACACAAGGAAGGACACAACCATACCCACCAGCAAAACTGCAAGCTCCACACCTGTGAAGTTCAGTCCGAACTTTACGATCTTGAGCAGGGAAGCGCCGAACATCACCGGCACGCCGAGCACAAAGGTGAATTCCGCGGCGCTCTTGCGGCTGACGCCCAGAATCAGTCCGCCGAGGATGGTTGCGCCGGAACGTGAAGTGCCGGGGAAGACGGCGGCAATGAGCTGGAACATACCGATCAGAAACGCATTGCGGTAGGAAATGCTGTCCAGGCTGTCCTGCGGGACGGCTTTGCCGCGGTTGTGATTCTCCACAATGATAAACGCAATACCGACTAAAATCAGCATGGTTGCGACTGTGGGGGAATTGTAGAACCAGGCGTCAATTTTATCGTCGAGCAAAAGTCCGACAACCGCCGCCGGGATGCACGCGATCAGAATTTTCGCCCACAGCTGTAATTTGTCCTTTTTGATGATTTTGAGGACGTCGCCGTTTTTGGAGAATGGCCAGATTTTGTTCCAGAACAGAACCAGCACGGCTAAAATCGCGCCGAGCTGAATGACCACCTCAAACACGCTCCAAAAGCCGTCGCTGACGCCTTTGAATTTGACGAATTCTTCCAGCAGAATCAAATGTCCCGTGCTGGAAATGGGCAGCCATTCCGTGACGCCCTCCACAATACCGAATAGTGCTGATTTCAGCAGTTCAATGAAAACCGACATCGTTTTTTACTCCTCTCTCCAGCCTTTGCAAACATCAATCCATTCCGCACCGGGCAGACAGTTTTCCAATTCCGCCGGGGTCAGCCGGACACAGCTGTTTGCGCTGCCCGCGGCGGGATAGACGGTGTCAAAGCGCTGCAGCGACTCGTCAAGAAAAATTCTCACGCCCGACTTACAGGCAAAGGGACAAACGCCGCCGACCGCGTGTCCTGTCATCTCCAGCGCTTGCTCTGCAGAGAGCATCGTGCATTTGGTGTGAAAGTGCGCTTTGAACTTCGTGTTGTCCGCTTTGGCATCTCCTGCCATGACGATCATGACGCAGCCGCCATCGACGGAGAAGGTTAGGGATTTTGCGATTTGCGCGGGCGCGGTGCCGATTGCCTGCGCCGCGAGGGCGACGGTTGCGCTGGAGGCTTCAAGCTCCTTGACGCGGTCTTCAAGATGATATGCTGCAAGATATTGACGCACAGATTGTACTGACATATGAAAGTCCTTTCCTTATGTAAGATTGCTGGAAATGTAATGATTTCTGTAATGGTTCTTTTGCGGTTGGGTGCTGCTTGCAATGTCCCGAAATGCTCATCGCGTCCGCAGAACGACTGATTCAACATGGCTCGGTTTTCCAATGAGCAACCTATTCAACACCACGGAACAAGGGAATGGCGGAATACCGATTTTTGCGCGAAAATGGGTATATCGAGCAACTAAAAACCTTGATTTGTCCCTATATAGGCAAATAGACTCAATCTCTATTTCCTAAATTTTAATTTTGTAATGTTACTATCTTTCACCCTGCACCAACTTTAAGAACTTTTTATCATTCTGCTGCTCGTTGGTTAAGAAATTCCCGTCCTTGAATAAAGCATAAGATGTACATGGACTTGGAACTGACTGTGCCTGTTCCTTGTTTTCTATCTTGATTGCTTTAAATGGAATACTATTATCACTTGCTGTCTTTTCAAGTATTGGTACATACTTTCCGTTAAAAGGACATTGATTTGTATAGTATAAAACATAGCCCGTTGCATCTATATGCGGATGTTTCGCACATTCCTTGAACTGTGGCACTTCTGCCTTCTCATCAAATGGTAAATACATAAGATTTATACCCGCATCTGAAGCATCTGCAATCTTAAATCCCTTATATGCCAAATGCTTAGGGTCTGAAAGAAACGGCTTCTTTTTTGCAGATGACAAAATACAAAGTCCGACTTTTCCCTTTGCTTTACTATCTTCAATGCATTTGTTTAATAAATCATTTGAATATCCATGTCCTTTAAAAGAACCCGACACCCAAAAACAATCAATATACATATACCCGGATGCAATAATTGGAACCCATGCGTTTTCTGCCGGGATATACTCGATAAAGCATTTTCCTCTTTCAGTACTTTTAATGAATGTAAGTCCATCATCAAAACACTTATCCATCCATGCTTTCTTTGATGAAACCTGAATATCCTTGTTATTTGATATTGCACAGCAAATATGCTCGTTCTCAATATTCTCTCTTGTAACTTGTATGTATTCCATATCAGTATTCTTTTTAAAGCTTCTTGTTGTTAGAAAGATTTGAATTTTACTCTATCGTTAATTCTGTTATGTAATCGGATTCTGGGCAGACTGATTCAAATTCTGCCAGTCAATCTATTTTATATCTTTTCTCTACAATATTAGTTTTTTATGTGATTTAGTCAGCAGAACCACGCTTTCCACATGCCCCGTGCGGGGGAAAAGATCGAAGGGGTAAACCGTGTCGCCGCGATACCCCTGCGCTACAAAGCGTACCAGATCGCGCGCCAGCGTATCCGGCGCACAGGAAATATAGACAATTCGCTTTGGGGACATTTGACATACGGCGCGAATCGCGGCTTCGTCCAGTCCCTTACGAGGCGGATCGACGATCACGGCGTCGAAGGGCGTTTGGAGCAACTTGCCGTTTTGCAATGATGCAATCTGCGCAGCGTCAGCGCAGTAAAAGGCGGCGTTTTCCATCCGGTTGCGCGCGGCGTTTTCCTTTGCGTTTTTCACTGCCTGCGGGATGATCTCCACGCCGATCAAGACGGTATCCTGCCGTGCCACACACAGCCCGATGCTGCCGATGCCGCAGTACAAATCCAGGAACTTTTCGCCCGGCTGCAAATTCAGCAGCTCGCCCGCCTTTTGATACAGCCGCTGTGCCATGTCGTGGTTTACTTGATAAAAGGACAGCGGGGAAACGGCGAGGGTGCGCCCGCACAGCGTATCGAGAATATAATCCTTGCCGCGCAGCAGCACGAATGATTTTCCCATCACGGTGTTGTCCGGCTTTTCGTTTGTGCTGAAGCCGAAGCAGACAATCTGAGGGAATTCTTCTGCGATTGCGGAAAACTGTTCTGCACAGGGCAGCTCTTTTGCATTGATGACCAGCACGAGCATGATCTGATCCGCGCCGGCGTTGCAGCGCAGGCAGATATGGCGCAAGACGCCGCTGTGTGTTGTCTCATCATACGGTTTGACGCCGTTTTTTGCGGCAATGTCACATACGCGGCGCGCAATCTGCCCGAAAATTTTCGGCTGCAGCTTGCAGGCGGCGGCATCGATAACCCGATGGGAACGGGGCGCATAAAAGCCGAAGCAGATATTGCCCTCGCTGTCCGTTCCGACCGGATATTGCGCCTTGTTGCGGTAGCCGGTGATGCGATTATCCGTATCGACATCGGCGACTGCATAGCCGGCGGCACCGGCTTTTTTCAGAGCGTGCACCACATCTTCCTGTTTTAAGAGCAGCTCCTGCGAATAAGTGATTGCATCGTACACACAGCCGCCGCAGCGCGGAGAGACGGCGCAGGTCAGCGCCTTTTTCCGGCGCAGCGGAGAAAGCGTGCGGATGCATTCCGCCTTTCCGACGCACCATGTTTTATGAACCTTGATAATCCGGATATCACACACATCACCCGTGACAACGCCCGCGGTGAATACAACGATGCTTTCGATCCGGCAAACGCCGAATCCCAGATTGTTGATTTGCTCGATTGTGACGCCGGGATAGACCTTATTTTTTATCAGCATCGCCGAATCCGTAGTTTTTCAGTGATTTTTGCTGCTTGCCGCCGACGGAGGCGGCGGTGTTATCTGCGCCTTGGGGTGCTGCGCCGGAATTGCGGTGCGGGCGGTGCTGGTTTTGCGCGCCGGCTTTGTCTTCACCCTGCGGCGCGGGCTTGCCGGCGTTTTGTGCGCCGTTGCCCTGTGCGTCACGGTTTGCACCCTGCTTGGATGCGGAGCGCCTTCTGCCGCGGCGGCGGCGCGGCCGGGACTCTTTTTCTGACTTTTCCGTGTTGTCCGTTCTTTCCGACTTGTCTGCATTTTCCGGCTTTTGAGGGTTGGAGGCGGTCATGCCGCTGCGGCTCGGCTGCTCCGTGTGCGCGGGCGCCTCCTCCCGGCGGGGCAGGGGATGCTCCGGCGCGTTGGCGCGCGCGTGCTCTGCCTGATGCTCCGCTGCGGACGGCACGGCTTCCTTGCCGTTCTTGCCTTCCTTTCCGGCCTTGTCCTGTGCATCTGCTGCCTGCTGCGCGCGGTTTTTCTCCTCCTGCCGACGCTCTTTTTTGGTTTTGAGCAGGGTGACATCGTCTCTGTGGTACACGCGCATGGGCGTGTCGCGGCGATCGCCGGTGAAGCGAACCCGCACCAGACCCGCCAGGGGAGTGGTCTCTGTTACGATTGCCTCGCCGTCAGGGGTGCTGACCAGGCTGTCAACCTTCGGCGTTTTCTTGACCTCTTCGCTGTATACATCATATTCGTAACGCAGACAGCACATGAGTCTGCCGCAAGTACCGGAAATCTTGGCGGAGTTGAGAGACAGATTCTGCTCCTTTGCCATTTTG
Source organism: Eubacteriales bacterium (assembly GCA_048527645.1). GTDB lineage: Bacteria > Bacillota > Clostridia > Oscillospirales > CAG-272 > HGM12669. Next base: position 4,824 of record DBGFNI010000022.1, read on the forward strand.
ATGGAAACCTGTGCAAAATCGTTGAGAAAGCTTGCGCAGCACAGCGGACGGCCGCAGATGCCAAGCCCGCCGACCAGCTTTGCTTCGTCGCGGATGCCGATCTGCCTCAGTTCGATACGCGTATGAAAAATGCCGGCGAGATCCTTGACCAGTTCTCTGAAATCGACTCTGCCGTCCGCAGTGAAATAGAACATCAGCTTACTGTTGTCAAAAGCGTATTCGACATCCACCAGCTTCATTTCCACGCCGTGTTCACGGATTTTTTCGATGCAAATGCGGCGCGCGTCCTCGCGCTTGCGTTCATTTTCTTCATGGCGTGCGATATCCTGCTCTGTTGCACGACGCAAAACGCGGCGCAGCGGAAGCACAAGAGACTTGACCTCAACGCTTGCGTTCGGCATGCATACCGTGCCGAACTCCATGCCGCGCACGGTCTCGACGACGACATGGTCGCCGGCGGCACACTGCATGACGTCGGGATAGAAATAATAGATCTTTCCGCCGGAACGGAAGCGCACGCCGATAATATCAACGTGATCCTCCCGGCTCAGATACAGCCCCTGCGCGACCGGGACATGGTCCGGGTCTACGGTGAGCGCAGACGAGACATACCGTTTTTGTTCTCTGTATTCAGCATCCATAATATGTATATCCTTTCTTTCTGTCTAAGACAGCCGGCCTTGTCAGACCAGCGTCTGACAGATCTGTGTGAGAAATAATTGCAGATTGGGATTTGCTTTGGAACGGGTGAGACAATCGCTCAACCCGTCGGCACAGCGCAGCGCGCGCTGGATGGAGATTTGCTTGGCGTATCTTTGCGCGCCTTCCCGGTCGGGGAAGAAATACAGCGGCGCGTCCGGGTTCTTCTTGCAACGCAGGATATCTCCGAACGCATCGCACAGCAGCTGCAGCAGACGCGCTGCCGCTTCGGTGCTTTTGATCTGCGCGCATAGCAGGCGGTGCACGGAAATTGCACTCTGCGCCTGCGAAAGGCTGCGTTCGGGGAACAGGGCGCTCAGCAGTGCCTGTGCGCAGAGAAAGCGCTCGCCTTCCTCGTCGCTTTTGAGCGCGTCCTGTGTCATGGGAAAATATTTCTGTGCGCCGCCGATGCTGCCGCGCGCCAGTCGCAGGCGCAGCGAGAAGTCATCGGGTGCCTGCGCACGCATCTGTGCGGCTGCGGGGATGTGCGCTGTGACATACTCTGCAAGCTCCCCGTCGTCAAAGCGCTGCAGGGAAACGCTTTGGATCCGCGACAGCACGGTGAACAGCAGCTTTTGCGTGTTGCTGCAAATCAAAAAGAACAGTACCCCCTGCGGCGGCTCCTCCAGAACCTTGAGCAGCGCATTTTGCGCCTCCTCCGTCATATCCTCCGCGGGGTAGATCAGATACACCTTCCAGGCGCCGTCATTGGGACGCAGATACACATCCTCCCGCATGGCGCGGATGACGTCAATGCCGATGGTTTTTCGCCCTTTTGCCGCGCCGATCTGCCGAATATCCGGTGAGTTGCCGTCCAGAATTCTGCGGCAGGCGGCACACTGCATGCAAGGGATGTTTTCTTTGCTCTCGCAGTTGAGAGCCATGGCGATACGCATCGCCAGCATATGCCGTCCGGAGCCTTTTGCACCTTGCAGAACATAGGCGTGCGCAAGGGTCCCCCGGCGGATTCTTTGTGCAAAGAAGGCTTTGAGCGCATCGTTGCCCTGTATATCCGCAAAGTATTCTGCTGAATGCCCGCTGCCTGACAACACGATCCCTCCCTGCAAAAAACATACAAATATAGTATACCATATCGGCGGCCGCTTTGTCAAACCGTTTTGCATGTTTTTCTTCGTTTTACCGGCAAAAAAGGCGCCTTGCCGATCAAGGCGCGGTGTGCTGCGGGAAAACCGGCGGTGCTTTGCGGCTTTCAGCGGGATACGTGGCTTTGGCGGTGCGGCGAAAGAGACTGTTTTTTTGAGTATGGGGTGCTGACATCCCGGCGGCGGATGGCAAGGCAACGCCGGATAAGCAAATAATCGGCGGCTTACCGGGCTTTGGCGGCTTTGAAAGAAATAACGTGGGCGGGAAGGGAGAATTTGTGAAAAACGGCGAAATTATGCGCTTTTCTTTGCGGAAAACATTGACAAATTGTATCAATCTATGTATAATATTTTGTTGGAGATCAATGTTTTGCATAGAGTTTCTATTCAGAAAAATCCATAAACGCAAGGAGGACTATCCAATGGCAACAGCGGTTGTTATGCCGAAAGCCGGGATCACGGTGGAAACGTGTATCATCAGCAAATGGCTCAAGCAGGTCGGCGATACCGTAAAGATCGGCGATGTACTGTTTACTTATGAGACGGACAAGGCGGCGTTTGAATGCGAGTCTACCGCGGAGGGGGAAATTCTTGAGATTTTCTTCCATGACGGAGACGAGGTTGAGGTGCTGGTGAATGTCTGCGCGGTGGGGACAAAGGGCGAGGATGTTTCCGCGCTGCGCCCCGCACAGAACGCGCAGGTGGAAGCTGCGGCTGAAAAGGAGCCGGCGGCACAGCCGCAATCCGCACCTGACGCAGGATCTGCCGCACCTGCAACAGCGACAGCAGCAGTGGCAAACGACGGCACGGCGGCAGTATCGCCCAGAGCCAAAAATCTGGCGCGGCGCGCCGGTGTGGATCCTGCCATGGCGGCGGGGAGCGGCCCCTACGGACGCGTGATCGAACGGGATATCCGGCGCCTGATGGAGGAGCAGCCCGTACGCGCTGAGGCTGCTGCGGCACCTGCGGCAACGGCGGCGGACAGCGCGGCATACACCGACGAGAAGTTTTCCGGTATTCGCCGTGCGATTGCGAAGTCCATGACGGCATCGCTGTCCGAGATTCCGCAGCTGACGCATCATCACAGCTTCGATGCGACACAGATTCTGGCATACCGCAAGCTGCTCAAGGGCGCGCAGGACGAGTTGGCGGGCGTCACGCTCGGCGACATTGTGCTGTATGCGGTTTCCCGCACGCTGCCGCAATATCCCGAACTGAACGCACATGTGGTGAACGGCGACACGCTGCGCAAATTCAAGCATGTCAATCTCGGCGTGGCGATCGACACGCCGCGCGGACTGATGGTGCCCACGGTTTTCGGTGCGGATGAAATGTCGCTGCTTGAAATTTCGCGCAAGGTGAAGGAGTTGGCTGCGCTGGCACGCGAGGGTTCCATTTCTCCCGATTTGCTGACCGGGGCGTCCTTCACAGTATCCAATCTGGGCAATCTGGGCGTGGAATCCTTCACTCCTGTGATCAATCCTCCGCAGACAGGAATTTTGGGTGTATGCGCTGTCACGCAGCGCGTCAGAACCGGGTGCGACGGAGCACTTCAAGCATATCCGGCGATGGGTCTGTCTCTGACCTATGATCACCGTGCGTTGGACGGTTCTCCTGCTTCCCGCTTTATGAAGGACTTGTGTGATAATTTAGAGCATTTCACAATGCTTTTGGCGAAGTAATCGGAAGGGGAGCATAGATAAACATGGAACTGTTTGATTTGTTGGTATTGGGCGGTGGCCCCGGCGGCTATCTTGCAGCGGAGCGCGCGGCACAGAACGGATTGAAAACCGCGGTGTTTGAAGAAAGGGCGTTTGGCGGGGTGTGTCTCAATGAGGGATGTATTCCCACCAAGACCTTGCTCAACTCCGCAAAGCTCTACCGCCATGCGACGGAAAGCGAGAGCTTCGGTGTGAGCGTGGAGGGTGCAACCTTTCATATGGACAAGGTCATCGCACGCAAGGAGCGGGTGATCGGGACGCTGGTCGGTGGGGTGGAAGCCACGCTGAAGGGCGTGGGTGTCACCATGGTGCGCAAGACGGCGGTGATCGACGGTAAGGACGAAAACGGCAATTTCCGCTTGAAAACGGACACAGACACCTATCTCGGAAAGCGTCTGATTATTGCAACGGGGTCGGAGACCGCGGTTCCGCCGATTGAGGGGCTCAAGGAAGGCCTGAAGAGCGGATTTGTACAGACAAACCGTGAAATTCTGCAGATGCAAACGCTGCCCAAAACACTCGCGGTGATCGGCGGCGGCGTGATCGGCTTGGAAATGGCTTGCTTTTTCGCCGGGGTCGGCGTGAAGGTGACCGTCATTGAAATGATGAATAAAATCGCCGGTGTGACAGATTCTGAAATCTGCGGCGTGCTGCAGGCAGAATATGAAAAGCGCGGCATGGAATTTTGCCTTGGGGCAAAGGTGCTGCGCGTGACAGATCACTCTGTGGTCTACGAAAAGGACGGAAAAACCGTTGAGGTGCCGTGCGAGACGGTGCTGCTCAGTGCCGGCCGCCGCGCAAGAAGCGCCGGCATCGGGCTGGAAACGCTGGGCGTTTATACCGAGCGGGGCGCAATTGTCACCGACGAGAAGATGAATACGAATGTCGCCGGCGTATACGCTGTGGGCGACTGTAACGGAAAGAGCATGCTGGCGCACACGGCGTA
>DBGFNI010000023.1:0-4606 GCA_048527645.1 Eubacteriales bacterium
CAGACAGTCTCCAGATTTTTTGATTCCGTTTTTCGGCGCACATTGTGCACCGTTGAAAAAAATTACAGTGCCATTTTCAGAATTTCGACAATGCCGTCGCGGCCGATCGGCGGGATGGAGGGCAGATTGCCGTTTGCATCGCAGCCGTGCTCCACAATGTTATCCGCGATCTTGTCGATATCCGAGGCGGGGATTCCCTGCGAGGTGAGCGTGTAAGGCACGCCGACCTCATCCATGAACGCGATGATACGATTGGAGGTTTCCTTTGCGGCGGCAGCGTCGCCCAACGCCTTGCGGTCAATCCCGAAGATCTTTTCGCCGAGCAGCGCAAAACGCGCTTCACGCTCCGGGTTGAGGTTGCAGGTGTAACGGAAATAAGCGTTCATACCGATGGCAAGCGTCACACCGTGCGTGGTGTTGTACAGAGCGGACAGCACATGCCCCATCTGATGCATGGGCGTGGGGGCGTTGAGGCCGGACTGAATATAGCCGTTCCACGCAAGGGTCGAAGCCCACTGGATATTCGCGCGGTGGTCGACATTCATCGGATCCTTCAGAATCTCGCGCAGCTCTGACATGATCGTCACCAGAATGCCCTCATGCAGGCGATCCTGCAAGGGAGAAAACTGGTCGCCGTTCAAATATGCCTCCAGCACATGTGACATTGCATCGACAGCGCCCACCGCGGTCTGATAATTCGGCAGAGTGCAGGTCAGCTCCGGGTCCATGATGGAAATCTTGGGGAAGATAACAGGCGTCCAGATGTATGCCTTTTCCTTGGTTTCGTCATTGGTGGCAACGGCCACGCAGTTCATTTCACTGCTGGTCGCCGGCAGCGTGGGCACCATGATCGTCGGCAGCGTGTCAGTCGGGGGCACGGCAACCTCCTTGTCATGGCGGGAAACAAACATCTTCCACGGGTCGTCCGGATATTTCACGCCTGCGGCAATCGCCTTGGTCGCGTCCATCACGCTGCCGCCGCCGATACCGATACACAGTTCAATATTCTCAGACCGGCACAGCGCAATGCCCTGCTTGATGCTGCTCAAAAGCGGATTTGCCTGCATTTTGAAAAACTCAATAAATTCCACGCCGTTTTCTGTCAGAGACTTGCGGACATTTGCCAGAAGCTCCGAAAAGAACACCGGATCCTCATACGAAACGATCAGCGCCTTTTTGCCGAGCTTTTTCGCACTTTCACCGATTTTTTTCGACTCGCCTTTGCCGAACAGGACATTTACGGGGTTGTACAGATTGAAATTTTGCATAACGTTCTCCTTTATCTGAAATTGAAATATTTGATTACGGTAATATTGAAAGCCTTGCAAAAAGCCGCGTGTCACGGCGCCTCATCCGACAGCTTGACAACAATGAATCGACCGATCGCCCTGACGGAGCCCTCATACGGATATTGCGGCATCTGACGGTATTCTTCCGTCTGCCTGATTTCCCTTATCTCCTCAGGCGTTGCAAACGGCACGTCGAATCCGACATACAACTGCAAAAATCTTTTCTTACTGTAAGAGTGTATTTGTATGCCCTGCGTCCCAACCGGATATTCCGTCTCGTCAAATTCCGGCAACGAATACACCGCGCGGGGCATCGAGCCGATCAAGGCGACGATTGCATTTTCATCAAAGCCGGGCGTCATCTTGATCTGCGTCGCAAGTGAGGTATAAAACGCATAGGTGTTTTCATATACCAGCTGCATACGCAAATACGCTTGATTTCCGATATATACATTTGTTGCGGCAATCAGCAAAAGCGAAACGGCGACCGCCTGTGCCGCGAAGCGCCGCAGTGCGGTCAAAAGCCTCGGCGTATCGTGCTGCGTCGGACTGTCCAGCATAATCGCCGCAAGAAGATACAGCGATACAAAGCTGTACATCACGAGGGTGTGGACGTCTGTGGTGAGAAACATCACACTGTAAATGCCGACAGGCAGCAAAAGAATCAACACGAAGATAAATATTTTCGTCGAGATCTTTTTGTGCCGCAAAGCCATCAGCGTCACCGCAAAAGTGCCTGCAAAAAAAATCAGATGCAGATACTTTGACAAAGTCGTGGGAACCACCGCGTATTGCCGGTGAAGCACTGTGTGATAAAAGGATCTGTAAATGCTCTGCAAAACCTCCGGCACAGACAGCTCACCGAAACGGAGATTTGAGCTGGCATATATATTGGGCTGCTGCTGCTTTAAGACAAGCAAAAGCCAGAAAATCAGCAAGTACAAAGCAAGCGACAGTAAGAGAAACAGAATGCTGAACACACCTTGCCAAACGGTTTTTCGTGTTTCCTGCTTTTCCAGCAGAAATTGCTGCAGCACAGCCAAGAGAAGCAAACAGATACCGACGGCAAAATACGCCTGATATATCCCGACGGAAAAAACCATCAGCAAAAGCGCGAATAAGCGGCAAAGCCGAGAGGAACGCAAAAAGAGACTGACCGCCAGCGCCGCGAAGAAAAACGAAGCGGCATAGGCAACAGCGGTAAACATATATGACATTGTTCCCGTCAGAGACGGAAAGGTGACAAGCAAGGCGGAAAAAATCCCCTGCAGCGCCCCGCTGCGGATAGAAAAAATGTCCAGTATCACGCACGCGGAGACGGTGATCAGAAAAACGGTCAGAATACCGTAGATCCACGGCATGGAATAGTCCGGAAAGAGATATGACATCCAATCCAGCGCCCATCGCCCGGAGCTTAACCCGTCCCCCTTGTAAAAGGTCGCCATCACATCGTCGTGATTCGGTATTTTATTGGCAAGCATGTATCCGTGCGTCAAAAATCCGGCAAGAATGCCGCAGATAAACGGAACACGGTGCCCGACAAACCAATTGCGCAGCCGGAAAAACAATTGCTCCGGCAACAGTTTATAGTTTTGAACGCTCACTGCGAATACTCCAATCGTTCCTTTCCGAGCGCGGATATTCGCGCTCTTTTAAAGACAGATCTATTTGTCTGATACCAATCTCAGGCATGTTGTCCGTACTATTATAATCATATCAAAATCCGGTATTGCTGTCAAGAATTATCGACAAAAAACGCGGGAAATCGAAACCTTCCCGCGTTTTCATTCAGTCTTTCAAGACATCACAGCCCATGCACCGTGCATTAAAACATGGTAATGTACTGTTCACGCTCTGCGCCGACCGATACATATTTAATCGGGCATCCAACGCTCTTTTCAATATAGCGGATATATTCCAGCGCCTTGGGCGGCAGACTCTCCTTGGTGCGGCAGTCGGAAATATCGCACATCCACCCGTCAAAATACTCATAGACAGGCTTTGCCGCCTGAAGTGCTTCCCCGCTCGGAAAGTCCTCGGTGCGAACGCCGTTGACCTCATACGCGACGCACACCGGAATCCGCTCCAGATACGACAGCACATCCATTTTCGTCAGAGCAATGTCCGTGCAGCCCTGCACCAGCGTGCCGTAGCGGGACGCAACCACATCAAAGCCGCCGACGCGACGCGGTCTGCCTGTCGCAGCACCGTACTCGCCGCCTGCTTCGCGCAGTGCATCGCCCTCTGCACCGAACAGCTCACAGGTGAAGGGACCCTCACCCACACAGCTGGAATATGCCTTCATGATACCGATGCTGTCATGCAGCTTCAGATTGGGCACGCCCGCGCCGATCGGCGCATATGCCGCGATAGTGGAAGATGAGGAGGTATACGGATAGATACCGAAGTCAATATCACGCAACGCGCCGAGCTGTGCCTCAAACAGTATTTTTTTGCCGGCTTTTTCCGCGTCGTTTAGATATTTTGTCGTGTCTACAATATAATCGACAAACGGTGCGCCGTACTTCATCAGCCAGTCATACATTGCCTGCGCCGTCAAATCCTCATAGCCGTAGCCGTTTTTCACCGTGAGATTTTTCCATTCCACGATGTCCTCCAGCCGCTGCAAGAGATGCTCCGGATGCAGCAAATCTCCGATGCGGAGCGCTTTCTTCATATACTTGTCCGCATAGACCGGTGCAATGCCTCTGCGCGTCGAGCCAAATTTTTTGTCTGCCAGACGGTCCTCTTCCAGACAGTCAAGCAGCTTGTGATACGGCATGCAGATGGTCGCGCGGTCGCTGATTTTCAGATGCTCGGGTGTGATGGAGATCCCGCCTTCACGCAGTCTGGAAACCTCGCCGTACAAATGCTCCAGATCAATCACCATGCCGGGGCCCATGACATTCACCGTCTGATCGCGCAAAATACCGGACGGCAGGAGATTGAGGATAAACTTTCCCCGCTCGTTGACCACGGTATGTCCCGCGTTGTTGCCGCCCTGATAACGAGCGACAATATCATATTTTTCTGAGAGCAGATCGACCATACGGCCCTTTCCCTCATCGCCCCAGTTGATCCCTACCACTGCTGATAACATGCTTTACGCCTCCGATTTTCCTAAATACTACGGTGTTCCTCCCGACCGCAAAAAGCTGCTGCTGCACGATCGAAATAACCGTTTTGTGTGTCCGGCAGGACAGCACAAGCAACATCAATATTATACACGTTATCATCAAAAATTTCAAGTAGTTTGGGCAGATTGCGGGAAAAAGTTTAGTCGTTCCGTCACTATGCCAGCTCCGCGCGCAATCTTT
>DBGFNI010000024.1:0-2650 GCA_048527645.1 Eubacteriales bacterium
CGCTACGCTTTTGCCCTTGACAACTCAAATATTCTATGCTGTTTAGTAAATATGAGGGTTTCACCCTCAAAAAATACAGCAAGTTAGTTAATTACTACTTGACTTTTTATAGGAGAAAAGAATGTTTGAAAACAAAACCTTTGAAAGTATTTTAGAGCAGATGCTATCTGAGGTGGATACGGAAATTGACAAACGGGAGGGCTCGATGATTTACGACGCTTTGGCGCCTTGCGCGATGCGGCTGGCGGAAGCGTATCGTGCGCTTTCCGATCTGGAGCGGCAGCTGAACCCTGAGACGGCTAGCGGGAAATTCCTGCTTGCGTTGGGCGAAAAGTATGGGGTGAAGCGCGAGGGGGCAACGCCCGCGATCCTGCTGATGCAGGCAGAGCCGCAGACGCTCGATATTCCGATTGGTACGCGCTTTTTTGCCGGGGAGTGCACCTATACGGTGAGCGGGAAGAACGATGACGGGAATTGGCTGCTCACGGCGGAGCAGGACGGCACGGTGGGGGATGTGCTGTCAGGCAGTGCCATTCCCGCGGAGTATTTACAGGGACTGCTGTCGGCACAAATCGTCGGCATTTATCGTCACGGCGTGGAGCAGGAGAACGACGCGCATTACCGTGCGCGTGTAATAAAGGCAATGCGCAGGATTTCTTTCGGCGGGAACCGTGCGGACTATGAGACCTGGATAAAGCAAGACGAGCGTGTCGTATATGCGCGCGTCAGCCCCGCGTGGGCTACGGGGTCGGACATCGTGATTGAAGTGCTGGGGCAGGGATATGACTTTTTGGAAAACGATGTGATCGCCGCGCTGCAGGAGCGGATTTGCCCAACATCCGGCGGGAACAGCGGAACCGGCATCGCGCCGATCGGCCACAGCGTAAAAATCAAGCGGCCGACGGTGCAGGAAATCTCCATTGATCTTACGATGGATTTACAGGAGGATGCAATCGTATCAGAGGTACGGCAGCAGGTGACGGATGCGCTAACGGCATATTTGGAACAGTTGCGCGAAAAATGGGAGCGCAGCGAGACAATCACGCTGTACCGGGAGGATATGATACGCATTGTGAAGAGTATCGGCGGGGTGATTTCGGTATCGCGCTTTTTGATCAACGGTCTGGCGCTTGATTTGAGCACAGATGATCTGCCGATTCTGCTGGGGGTACATTATGGAACAAGCGCTGATGTTTAAGCCTGTGGCGTCTACGCGGGCGCTGCTGCCGGATTTTTATGAAGATGTTCCGAAAATGAAGAAGCTTTGCGCTGTTTGCGACGGGCAGATCAACGCGTTTTACGCTGCGGTGAACGAAGTGTTCCGTTTGCTATCGGTGTGTGAGCAAGAGGAGATTCTTTCGCGTTGGGAGGCGCTGCTGAAGCTGACATATATGCAGCAGCCGGGGACGGACGGCGTGAGCCTATCGAGCAGAAGCGCTTTGATCGGGCAATTTCTCTTTTCCGCCGTTCCGATCACGATCCGATCGCTGCAAGACTTTTTAAGCAGGGTTTGCACCGACTACACAATACGGTATGACGCATCGGTGCCGCTGCTTTATCTATCTCTCAGTGTGCCTTCCTCGGCGCAGTTCGGTCAGATCAAGGACTTTCTGGAGACGGTCTTACCGGCTCATTTACAGCTGAAAATTGAAAGCATCATACCGCAGCACAAGAATCGTGCGGCACTGACGCATCTGGAACTGTCGGCGCTGACGCACGGACAGCTGCATGACACACCCATTTAATCATATACAAAAGCAGGAGGAAAAAAGAAAATGGCAAATCTATCACCCTATTTCAAATTTATTATGCCGGAGGAAAGCGACTACTACGACATTTCGCAATACAACCAGAACATAGCCTTGCTTGACAAGGAACTCAATGATTGCGTGCGGGCGTCAAGCATCGAATTGCTGCCGCATTTTCGGTCTGGCTCCTATATCGGAAGCGGGGCGGAAAGCCGCAATGTAGTGGTGATGAGCGATCCGAAAATCGTTATGATTCTTAAAGACGGACAAATCTTGGGGATTGCGACCGCGGCGCTGCCGTATTTATCGGGAGATGCACAGCTCTTAGGCGTGACGGGAAACGGGTTTTCCCTCGCTTCCGGCTTTGCAAACGAGGATGGCGTAAGCTACGGGTATGTTTGCTTGTAAGGAGAAGTTTTTCGGTCGGATCGCAGACAGAAAAAGCGGTCGTCGGCAGAGCGGGTGCCGATTGGTTCGGGCGGCGGTGCTGCCTCTGGGGGTAGGAAAAGAAGCTGCGGCGCTGCCCGGCTTTTATCCGATGCTGCGCAGGTTATCCGGTTGGGGCGGGGATGTGCTGCTTTTGATTTGCATCGCAGGGCATTTGGCAGATACTGCGATTGCGCGGCGTGCTGCACTTCTTTGTCTGGAGCTTGCGCGCGTCGGCGCAATCCGGGTGAAAGGCGTTGTGTTGGGCGGGGACGGCACGGTTGAAAAAGCGGCAAAAGAAATGTTTGTCCGGGTGATTCGGCAGGGCGGGTATTCCGTCTATCTGTGCGGGCGTATGCGCGCATCTGAAACGGGATGTGACGGCAGAATCCTGCAATTGTTTCGCAAATACTTTATCGGTTGGTCAAGCAGGGGGAAAAGGGAAAGGAGAAATACATGAAGAATCTTTTATCACT
>DBGFNI010000025.1:0-10984 GCA_048527645.1 Eubacteriales bacterium
AAAGGAAGGAAGACATGAAGGGATTTGAAAAATACGAAAAGCAGTTTTTCCCCGCACCGGGGGATAACTACGATTGGATGAAAAAGACCTATATCGACAAGGCGCCGATCTGGTGCAGCGTGGATTTGCGGGACGGCAACCAGGCGCTGATCACGCCGATGAATCTGGAAGAGAAGCTGGAGTTTTTTAAATTGCTGGTCAAGATCGGCTTCAAAGAGATCGAAATCGGCTTTCCCGCTGCCAGTGAGACGGAATATGAGTTTTGCCGCACGCTGATCGAGCAGGATCTGATTCCCGACGATGTGACGATTCAGGTGCTGACTCAGTCTCGCGAGCATATTATCGCCAAAACCTTTGAGGCGCTGCGCGGTGCGAAGCACGCGGTGGTGCATCTGTACAATTCCACCTCTGTGGCACAGCGGGAGCAGGTGTTCCGCAAATCGAAAGAAGAAATCGTCAATATTGCTGTGTTCGGCGCGAAGCTCTGCCGCGAATATCGCGAAAAGACGCCGGGGCACTTCACCTTTGAGTATTCTCCCGAAAGTTTTACCGGGACGGAGCCGGAATATGCGGCGCAGATCTGCAACGCCGTGATTGATGTCTGGCAGCCCACGCCCGAAGATAAGGTGATTATCAATCTGCCGGTTACCGTCTCCCATTCGATGCCGCATGTCTATGCCAATCAGGTTGCATACATGTGCCGCAACCTCAAGCATCGGGAAAATCTGATTATTTCGCTGCATCCTCACAATGACCGCGGCTGCGCCGTGGCAGACAGTGAGATGGGACTGCTGGCGGGCGCTGACCGCATTGAGGGCACGCTGTTCGGTAACGGCGAGCGAACCGGAAATGTGGATATTATCACGCTTGGCATGAACATGTTTTCGCAGGGGGTTGATCCCGGTCTGGACTTTTCCGACATTCCGGAGATCAGCGAGCTGTACGAGCGTGTCACGCGGATGCACGTTTATGAGCGGCAGCCGTACAGCGGCGCGCTGGTGTTTGCGGCGTTCAGCGGCTCTCATCAGGATGCGATTGCCAAGGGCATGCGGTATCGTGAAGAGCATCACAGCAAGATCTGGAACGTGCCTTATCTGCCCATTGATCCCACGGATGTGGGCAGAGTGTATGACGCGGATGTCATTCGCATCAATTCGCAATCCGGCAAGGGCGGCATCGGCTATCTGATGGAAAAGACCTATTCGCTGATTTTGCCGCCGAAAATGCGCGAGGTGTTCGGCTATCATGTCAAGAGTGTGTCCGACCACGCGCACAAGGAGCTGCAGCCGGAAGAGGTCTATCGCATCTTCATGGACAACTATGTCAACATCAGTGGCCGCCTGGCGGTGAAAGAAGCTCACTACGCGCAGAGCGAAGGGATTATCGCGACGGTAACGCTGGTTTTGGATGGCGTGGAAAAAACGGTATCTGCCCGTGGCAACGGACGTCTGGACGCTGTTTCCAACGCAATCAAAACGGAGCTTGGAGACGTTTATACGCTGGAGTCCTACTCTGAGCATGCGATTGAAGATACCTCCTCCTCACATGCTGCGTCGTATGTCTCGGTCAAGGACGGGGCAGGCAACGTGACCTGGGGCGTTGGCATCCACAGCGATATCATCGTTTCCTCCGTCAACGCGCTGGTCAGCGCGTTGAATCGGATGCTGATGCAGTAGACATAAGAAAAATCATTCCAACAACATGAGGAAAGAAATATGAGTGAAATGAACGGCGCAAGGATCATTATTGAGACCTTGATTGAGCAGGGCTGTACCACGGTGTTCGGCTATCCCGGCGGACAGGTGCTCAATATCTACGACGAGCTTTACAAATGTCAGGACAGAATCTCCCACATTCTGGCTGCGCACGAGCAGGGCGCGGCGCACGCGGCGGACGGCTATTCCCGCGCGACGGGAGAGGTCGGCGTGGTGATTGCCACCTCCGGACCCGGCGCGACCAATCTGGTCACGGGAATCGCCACGGCAATGCTGGATTCGGTACCCATGGTTGCCATCACGGGAAACGTGCCCTGCGATCTGATCGGACGGGATTCCTTTCAGGAGATTGACATCACCGGTATCACGCTGCCGATTACCAAACACAACTATTTTGTGAACAATGTCAACGATCTGGCGGATGTGATCCGCGAGGCGTTCCGCATTGCGAAATCGGGCAGACCGGGTCCTGTGCTGATTGACGTGCCCAAGGATGTTCAGACTGCGCTTTGCACGTTTGAAAACAAGCCGGTGGAGCCGCCCTTCGAGAACAAACGCGCATCGGAGGAGCAGATCGAAGCGGCTGTGGAGCTGCTCAACAACTGCAAGCGCCCCTATCTGTATATCGGCGGCGGCGCGGTCGGTGCGAAGGTGAGCGAGGGTGTGCTTGCGCTTGCCGATAAGATGGATGCCGTGATTGGCTGCACCTTTATGGGATTGAGCGCAATCCCCTCCGAGCATCCCCGTTTTTTGGGCATGCAGGGCATGCACGGTCATTATTCGTCATCCATGGCGCAGAACAACGCGGATCTGATTCTTGGCATCGGAGTCCGGTTCAGCGACCGGGCGACGGGAAACAAAAAGAAATTTGCAAAAAACGCGAAAATTATTCAGCTTGACGTAGATTTTGCCGAGATCAACAAAAACATCAATGTGGACGTCGGTATTTACGGCGACATTGCGGACGCGTTTGCGCGCATTTTGAAAAAAACGCAGAAAAAGGAGCGCCCTGACTGGATTTCTCTGGTGGAGAAACTCAAGCACAAGGAAAACTCCCGCTATATTCCGACGGAAAAGCTGACACCCAAGCGTGCGATTGATATCATCAATGACGCGATCACGCCGGATACGGTGATTGCCACCGATGTCGGTCAGCATCAGATGTGGGCGGCACAGTATTGCAATTTCCGTCAAAAGCGGAAAATGGTTTCCAGTGGGGGACTCGGTACCATGGGATTCGGTCTGGGTGCGGCAATCGGCGCCTGCGTGGGCAGCGGCTGCAAGACCGTGTTGATCACTGGAGACGGTAGCTTTGGGATGAACCTCAATGAGCTTGCTACAGCAGTTTCGCAGAATCTGCCGGTGACCGTGGTGATTTTCAACAACGGCGTGCTGGGTATGGTGCGTCAGTGGCAGACGCTGTTCTATGACAAGCATTATTCCAATACGACGCTCGACCGCAAGACAGACTTTGTCAAGTTGGCAGAGGCGTTCGGCGCGGACGGATACCGCGCGGCAGATCCGCAAGCCTTTGAGAAGGTATTCCGACAGGCATATGCCTCCGGGCGGCCTGCGGTGATCGACTGTGCGATTGACCCGGATGAATTCGTGCTTCCCATGCTTCCGCCGGGCGGAAGCATCGACGATATGATTGTGGGAATCAAGGAGGAGAGTCATGAATAAGTTTGTGATTGCCGTATATGTGGAAAACAAATTCGGCGTTCTGACCCGTGTGACCAGCATGTTCACCCGCCGCGGCTTCAACATTGACGCACTGACGGTTGGCGAAACGGAATCCCCGGAGTATTCCCGAATCACGATCTGCATGAGCGGCGACGGCTACGCACGTGACCAGATGATCAATCAGCTTCGCAAGCTGTTCAATGTGAAAAAGGTCGAGTTGCTCGAGCCGGACGACTCCATCAACCGCGAGTTGATGCTGATTAAGGTGAAGAACAATCCGGCTACGCGGCAGGATATTCTGTCTGCGGTCAGCATTTTCCGATCTAAAATCATTGACTATTCTCCCGACGCACTGTGCATCGAGATCACCGGAGAGCCTTCCAAGATCGACGCTTTTGTGGAAATCATGAAGCCCTTCGAAATTATTGAAATGTGCCGAACGGGCGTCGTTGCTCTGGAGCGGGGCGGCGGCAGTATCCTTGGCAAATAAATCTTCTGAAAACGCAAAAAATCTAATGATAAACAAAGGAGAGTATTATCATGGCTAACATTTACTATCAGCAGGACTGCGATCTGAACCGCTTGAACGGCAAAACCGTTGCGATTATCGGCTACGGCTCTCAGGGGCACGCACATGCGCTGAATCTGAGAGATTCCGGCGTGAAGGTGGTTGTCGGTCTGTATGAAGGCTCGAAGAGCTGGGCAAAGGCAGAAGCTGCCGGTCTGCCGGTTATGACCGCGGCGGAAGCGGCAAAGGCAGCGGATATCATCATGATTCTGATCAATGACGAAAAGCAGGCGAAGCTGTACAAGGAGAGCATCGAGCCGAATCTGACTGAGGGCAAGACGCTGGCATTTGCACACGGCTTCAACATTCATTTCGGCTGCATCAAGCCGCCGAAGGATGTCAACGTCATTATGATTGCTCCCAAGGGACCCGGTCACACCGTTCGCAGTGAGTATCAGGCCGGAAAGGGTGTGCCCTGTCTGATTGCAGTGGAGCAGGATGCAACGGGCGATGCCAAGGAGATCGGTCTGGCTTACGCGCTGGGTATCGGTGGTGCAAGAGCAGGTGTGCTGGAGACAACCTTCCGCACCGAGACAGAAACCGACCTGTTCGGCGAGCAGGCAGTGCTGTGCGGCGGCGTTTGTGCGCTGATGCAGGCAGGCTTTGAAACGCTGGTTGAGGCTGGGTATGACCCCCGCAACGCATATTTTGAGTGTATTCACGAAATGAAGCTGATTGTTGACCTGATTTACCAGAGCGGCTTTGAGGGCATGCGCTATTCCATTTCCAACACTGCGGAATACGGCGACTACATCACCGGTCCGAAGATCATTACCGAGGACACCAAGAAGGCCATGAAGAAGATTCTTTCCGATATCCAGGACGGTACCTTTGCAAAGGAATTTCTGCTGGATATGTCGGATGCCGGCAGTCAGGTGCATTTCGGTGCGATGAGAAAGCGCGCGGCAGAGCACCCCTCCGAGGTGGTCGGTAAGGAAATCCGCAAGCTGTACAGCTGGAGCGACGAGGACAAACTGATCAACAACTGATTGATACTGCAAGCCAAAGCCGCATGAAGATGCGGCTTTCCGGCTGCTCGGATAGATACGGAAAGGAAAGTAGATATGATCAAAGACACGATTGTGGAGGGATTCGGCAATGCGCCGCACCGTTCTCTGTATCACGCGCTGGGACTGACGGAGGAGGAAATGCAGCGGCCGCTGATCGGCATTGTTTCTTCCCATAATGAAATTGTTCCCGGACATATGAATCTTGACAAGATTACAGAAGCAGTCAAGATCGGCGTCGCAATGGCGGGCGGCACGCCCATTGTTTTCCCTGCGATTGCCGTGTGCGACGGGATTGCCATGGGACACACGGGAATGAAATATTCTTTGGTGACCCGCGATCTGATTGCTGACTCAACCGAGTCAATGGTCATGGCGCACGGCTTTGACGGCTTGGTGATGGTGCCCAACTGTGACAAAAACGTACCCGGACTGCTTATGGCGGCAGCGCGGTTGAATATTCCCACAATCTTTGTCAGCGGCGGACCGATGCTTGCCGGGCGCGTAGAGGGCAAAAAGACTAGCCTTTCCAGTATGTTTGAGGCGGTGGGCGCATACTCCGCCGGGAAAATTGATGACGAGAAGCTGCGCGAGTATGAATGGAAGACCTGCCCGACCTGCGGTTCTTGCTCCGGCATGTACACGGCGAACTCCATGAACTGCCTGACAGAGGTGCTGGGAATGGGACTGCGTGGCAACGGTACGATTCCCGCCGTTTATTCCGCTCGGATTGAGCTTGCCAAGCATGCCGGTATGCAGATCATGGAACTGGTGCGGAAGAATATCCGTCCGCTGGATATCATGACGCAAAAAGCGTTTGAAAACGCGCTGACCGCAGATATGGCGCTGGGCTGCTCGACGAACAGCATGCTGCATCTGCCTGCAATTGCCAATGAGTGCGGCGTGGAATTTGATTTGGATATGGCGAACCGCATCAGTGCCAAAACGCCTAACCTGTGTCATCTGGCGCCTGCCGGACGCACCTACATGGAGGATCTGAACGAGGCAGGCGGCGTGTATGCCGTTTTGAAGGAGCTGACGCGCAAAGAGCTGATACATACCGACGTGATGACCTGTACCGGCAAGACGCTGGGCGAGAACATCGCGGACGCGGTCAATCTGGATCCGGAAACGATCCGCCCTGTGGAAAACCCGTACAGCGAGACCGGCGGAATTGCGGTTCTGCGCGGCAATCTTGCGCCCGACGGCTGTGTGGTGAAGCGTGCGGCGGTGGCGCCGGAGATGCTGGTGCACACCGGTCCTGCACGCGTGTTCAACTCCGAGGAGGAGTGTATCAAGGTGATTTATGAGGGCGGTATCCATGCGGGAGATGTGGTTGTGATCCGCTATGAGGGCCCAGCGGGCGGTCCCGGTATGCGTGAAATGCTTTCTCCCACCTCCGCGATTGCGGGCATGGGACTGGATAAGCAGGTCGCACTGATCACAGACGGACGCTTTTCCGGTGCGACGCGCGGCGCCTCAATCGGGCATGTTTCGCCGGAGGCTGCGCGCGGGGGACTGATCGCATATGTGCAGGACGGGGATATGATCTCGATTGACATCCCCCGTTACAGCATCACGCTGCAAGTCTCCGATGAGGAGCTTGCACGCCGCCGTGAACAGATGCCGATCCTGAAAAAAGAGCATCTGAGCGGCTATCTGAAGCGCTACGCGGCAATGGTTTCTTCTGCTGACCGCGGCGCGATTATCAACGAGAAATAACAGGGAGGTGTATGTGAATGGGGATGACCATGACACAGAAGATCCTCGCGGCGCATGCCGGCGTGGAGCATGTGGAGGCAGGGGAACTGATTTTGGTAAAGCTTGACCGTGTACTGGGCAACGACATTACCTCTCCCGTTGCGATCCGTGAATTTGAGAAAATGGGCTTTGACGGGGTGTATGACCGTGACAAGGTGACCATGGTGATGGATCATTTTGCGCCCAACAAGGATATCAAGGCAGCCATCCAGTGTAAAATGTGCCGGGATTTCTGCGCGGAAAAGCAGATCACGCACTTTTACGATGTGGGGCAGATGGGCGTGGAGCATGCGCTGCTGCCGGAAAAGGGACTGGTAGTCAGCGGAGACGCGGTAATCGGTGCGGACTCTCACACCTGCACCTACGGCGCGCTTGGCGCGTTTTCCACCGGCGTCGGCTCGACGGATATGGCGTGCGGGATGGCAACCGGCAAGGCGTGGTTCAAGGTGCCGGGCGCGATCAAATTTGTTTTGCACGGCAAACTGCAAAAGTATGTGTCCGGCAAGGACGTTATTCTGCATATTATCGGAAAAATCGGCGTGGACGGCGCGCTGTACCGCTCGATGGAGTTTTGCGGAGAGGGCGTTGGGGAACTCAGCGTTACCGACCGACTGACCATCTGCAATATGGCGATTGAAGCGGGCGCGAAAAACGGAATTTTCCCGGTGGATGACAAAACGCTGGAATACATCGCAGCACATTCCGATCGCAAGCCCGTGACCTATGAGGCGGACGCAGACGCGCTTTACGATCAGGTGGTCGAAATTGATCTTTCCGCGATTGCGCCGACGGTGGCGTTTCCGCATCTGCCCGAAAACACAAAGACCGTGGCAGAGGCGGGCGATGTGAAGATCGATCAGGTTGTGATCGGCTCCTGCACCAACGGCTATTATGAAAACATCAAGCAGGCTGCCGAGATTCTGCGCGGCAGAAAGGTTGCCCCGGGCGTGCGGGCAATTATCATTCCCGCCACGCAGGAGATTTATCTGCGCGCGATGAAAGAGGGGCTGTTGGAGGTGTTTGTCCGCGCGGGCTGCGCGGTATCTACGCCGACCTGCGGACCGTGTCTCGGCGGACATATGGGCATTTTGGCTCCCGGGGAAAGAGCGGTTGCGACGACCAACCGGAATTTTGTCGGGCGCATGGGCGATCCGACATCAGAGGTTTATCTGGCGTCTCCCGCTGTTGCGGCGGCAAGCGCCGTGCTGGGCAGGATTGCTTCTCCGGCAGAATTGGAGGTGTAAGGACATGAAATTTGACGGACTGGTAATTGCATACGGAGATAACGTGGATACCGACGTGATCATTCCGGCAAGATATCTGAACACCATTGATAAAAAAGAGCTTGCCTCCCATTGCATGGAGGATCTGGACGCGGATTTTGCACAAAAGGTGCAGACGCGCAAAATCATTGTCGCCGGGAACAATTTCGGCTGCGGCTCCTCCCGTGAGCATGCGCCGCTTGCGATCAAGGAAAGCGGCGTGGAACTGGTGATTGCCAAGAGCTTTGCCCGCATTTTTTACCGCAATGCCATCAATATCGGTCTTCCGATTTTTGAATGCCCGCAGGCGGCAGAACGCATTGCGGACGGTCATCGCGTCACAGCGGACAGCGACACCGGCGTGATTGTGGACGAGACAACCGGTGAGCGCTTCACCACAAAGCCTTTTCCGCCCTTTATTTCGCAAATCATTCATGACGGCGGTCTGGTGGAAGCGATTCGGAAGGGGGACATCTGATATGCATATGAATATTGCATTGCTGAAAGGCGACGGCATCGGACCTGAAATTGTGGACAGCGCCGTGCGCGTTTTGGAAAAGACAGGAGAAAAATTCGGTCATTCCTTCACCTTTACGCCCTACCTGATCGGCGGCTGCGCCATTGACGCAATGGGAGAACCCCTGCCGGCGGAGACGGTTGCGGGTTGTCTTGCTTCCGACAGTGTGCTGCTGGGCGCCGTGGGCGGCCCGAAATGGGACACGCTGCCCGGTCATCTGCGCCCGGAGAAGGCGCTGCTCGGGATTCGCGAGGCGATGGAGCTGTATACCAATCTCCGCCCCGCAAAGCTGTATCCCGCGCTGAAGGAATACTGTCCGCTGCGCCCCGATCTTGTGGAAAACGGCTTTGATATTCTGATTGTGCGTGAGCTGACCGGCGGCATTTATTTCGGTGAGCGCGGCTACAGAGAGGGGAAATACGGTCAGGAGGCCTACGATACGGAATGCTACAGCCGTTTGGAAATCGAGCGGATTGCCCGGGCGGCGTTTGAAGCGGCAATGCTCCGGCGGAAAAATGTCATCAGCATCGACAAGGCGAATGTGCTGGAAAGCTCCCGCCTGTGGCGCAAGGTGGTGCATGAGGTCGCGGCGGAATATCCGGAGGTGAGCTGCACCGATATGCTGGTGGACAACGCGGCAATGCAGCTGGTGAGAAATCCATCCCAGTTTGACGTGATTGTCACCTCCAACATGTTCGGCGATATTCTCTCCGATGAGGCCAGCCAGATCACGGGATCGATCGGCATGCTGCCCTCTGCTTCTCTGGGTGCGACCAAGCGCGGTCTGTATGAGCCGATTCACGGCTCTGCGCCTGACATCGCGGGGAAGAACCTTGCCAATCCGATTGCGACCGTGCTCTCCGGTGCGATGATGCTGCGGTATGCGTTCGGGCTGGAAACAGAGGCGGCGCATATTGAGGCGGCTGTGGACAGCGTGCTGGAACAGGGCCTTTGCACGGCGGATATTGCGCACGGCAGAGACGCTCTGGGCTGCCGGGAAATGACAGATAAGATTCTGGAATATATTTGATTCGGACGGATAGGGGCAAAGAGGTGTTTGCTGTGTTGAATTGTCAGGTGCTGACACTGGAGCTTGACAGCGTTGTTGTTTTCAAAAACGAGGTTCGCTTTGGCGTCAGCGCATATCTGCACCGTTATCTGAGGCTGTGCAGAGATCATCAGGATGCCGATCAGACGGTGGCGGCTTATTGCGACTTTGTGAGTGCGCTGTATGAGCACGGCTGTGATTACGGTGCGTATCTGCTGCGGGCGCTGGCGGAGGATGAAAATCTGTATGTCAAGACACTTGCCGCGGGGGAGAAAATCTCGCCGCATCTTGCGGCGTGCTTTATGCGGGAGCTGAAGCTATTTTCCACGTTGAGCGGGATCAGCCCTGCGCAGCTGCAGCACATCGGCCCGAAAATCCCCCCTGAGGTGGGTTTGCCCTCTTTTTTCTCGACGGAAATGGATTTTACAACACAAATCCCTGCCGCGCTCAAAGAGGTTGAACAGAAGGGCTATGGCATGTTCGCGCGTTACGGGATGTTCCGCGTGGACGAGCAGGGGGCGCTGTGTCCTGTCCTGTCTCCCGACCCCGTGCGGCTGTCGGGACTGGTGGGATACGAGGATGAGCGCCGCCGGGTGCTGGAAAACACGCAGGCGCTGCTGGCGGGAAAGCCGGCGGCAAACGCGCTGCTTTGCGGCGATGCCGGAACGGGAAAGTCCGCGACGGTAAAGGCCGTGGCAAACGAGCTGTTTGACCGCGGGGTGCGCCTGATTGAGATCGGCAAGGAGCAGTTGTTCCGTCTGCCGGCGATCATGGGGCAAATCGCCCGCAATCCGTTGAAATTTATCATATTCATTGATGATTTGTCCTTCTCTGAGCAGGATGACAGCTTCGGCGCGCTGAAAGCGGTTTTGGAGGGCTCTGCAGCAACCAAAACCTCCAATGCCGTCATTTATGCCACCAGCAACCGCCGCCATATGGTGCGGGAAAGCTTTTCTGCCCGTGAGGGGGACGAGATTCACCGCAACGACGCGATGCAGGAAATGATTTCTCTTTCTGCGCGTTTCGGTTTGCGGGTGCTGTTCGTAAAGCCTGACAAAAAGCTGTTTGCCGAGATTGTGCTGGCATTGGCACATGCTCGCGGTATTACGATGCAAGAAGAGACTCTTTTGACCAAGGCGGAGGCATTTGCACTCAACCGCGGCGGGCGCAGTGCCCGTGTGGCACAGCAGTTTATTGATAATTTGAGCATATCGGAAGGGAATGAGTAATTTATGCTGACATTGGATCGGGTATATCATGCCGGTTATGTGCTGAAAAACGTGATTCGCAAAACAGATGTGATCAAGGCGCAGCGCATCAACCCTGAGGCGGATGTGTATCTGAAAACAGAAAATCTGCAGATCACCGGCTCCTTTAAGGTTCGGGGCGCGTATTATAAGATGTCACAGCTGAGTGAGAAAGA
>DBGFNI010000026.1:0-2739 GCA_048527645.1 Eubacteriales bacterium
TGCCTATGCGCCCCACGAAAAAACAATTGCCGGGACGACGGAAAAAGCCGGTTTTTATGCGGATTTTTTCTTTAAGCGCTTGTCGGCCTTTGCGGCAAGACGCGTACCGACGGTCTGAAAAATCTGTACTAATATAATCAGCAGAACAACCGCCGCCAACATGATCAGATATTTGTATCGGTAATATCCGTAATTGATCGCAATCTTGCCAAGACCCCCGCCGCCGATAATTCCGCTCATCGCCGAATAGCCGAGAATGGTGGTGATCGCAATGGTCGCATTGGAAATCAGAGACGGCACGCTCTCCGGGATCATCACCTTCACGATAATCTGCAATGGAGATGCGCCCATGCTCTGCGCCATTTCAATGGTGTTGGGACTGATCTCCCGAAAACTGCTCTCCGCAAGGCGCGCTACAAAGGGAAACGCCGCAATCACCAGCGGGACAATCGAGGCGACCGTGCCGACCACCGTGCCGACAATCAGCCGCGTCAGCGGGAACACCAGAATCATCAGAATCAAAAACGGAACGGAGCGAAGCAGATTGATAATCACATTGAGCGCATGCAGCAGCCAGGAAGGCAGGGGCAGAACGCCGTCCTTCTCTCCCACGACCAGCAGCACCCCCAGCGGCAGTCCGAGCAGGATGGAAAATGCCGTGGCAAGCACCGTGACATAAAAGGTCTCCCACAGCGCCGTGGGAAATTCCGCCTGCATAATGCGCCACGCCTCGTTTAGCGTTTCGGACGAAAACAGATCATGAAACATTTACCTTAACCTCCTCTGCGATCACCTGCGGGGTCTGCGTGAGATAATCAATGGCGGCGCGAATCTGCCCGTCATCGCTTGGCACGCTGAGCAGCATCGAGCCATATGCCTTGCCGCCGATGCTCTTGGTGGAGGCATAGGCGATGTTCGCCTCGATGCCCTTTTCCACAGCCATGCGCGCAATCAGCGGCGTCGCAGTTGCCTGTGCGCCGTTGAAAATCACACGGATATACCGCTCGTCGGCGTTGCCGACAATCAGCGCGTCCGCATCCCCCTCCGGGAAGACCAACCGGCGCGCCGCCTCGGACTTCGGATGGGAAAACACCTCCGTCACTTCTCCCTGTTCCGCAACCTCGCCCCCGTCGAGAATGGCAACATGGCGGCAAACGCTCTCCACCACGCTCATCTGATGTGTAATAATAATCACTGTGATGCCGAGCTTTTCATTGATACTGCGAATCAACTCGAGAATGGAATTGGTCGTTGTCGGATCCAGCGCGCTTGTCGCCTCATCGCAAAGAAGCACCTTCGGATCCGTGGCAAGCGCGCGCGCAATGGCGACGCGCTGCTGCTGCCCGCCGGAAAGCTGCGCCGGATATGCCTTTGCCTTATCGCCCAGTCCCACGATTTCAAGCAGCTCCATTGCCCTTTTTTTGGCTTCAGCGCTGCTCTTCCCCGCCAGTTCCAGCGGGAAACACACATTTTTCAGGCAGTTTCGCTGCATCAAAAGGTTGAAGCCCTGAAAAATCATGGTGATCTCGCGGCGAACCGAGCGGAGCTGCTTTTCAGACAATGCGCAGAGATTCACCCCATCAATTTCCACCGTTCCCGACGTCGGCCGATCCAGCATGTTGATGCACCGCACAAGCGTACTCTTTCCTGCGCCGCTCATGCCGATAATGCCGAAAATATCGCCGTTTGGAATGGAAATCGACACATTTTTCAGTGCCTCTACCTGACCGTCTGCAGTATGGAAGGTTTTCGAAATGTTTTTGATTTCAATCATAGTCGCCTCCGACAAGGACCCGGCAAAGCAAAATGCTCTGCCGGGCTTGCATACACATTGTGATAATCTAAGCGGACTTACTGAATGGCGTCCAAAGTCGTCTGCTTGCCGCCGTACAGGCCAAGCGGCTCAACGTGAATGGCGCCCACAGAGACAATGTGCGTTCCGTTTTCCTGGTTGAAATCATCCAGGTAGGGCTTGTGCTGGAAATAGTTTGCGTCAATCTCGCCGCTCTCAACCACGTTGTTGGGCTGTACGTAATCGGTGAACTCCTTGATCTCCAGTGTGATGTTTTTCGCAGCCAGAATGGTTTTTGCCACGGCAAGAATCTCTGCGTGCGGTGTGGGAGATGCCGCAACGGAAATGTGCGCACCGTCCAGCGCTTTATAATCCACTGTTGCGTCATATCCGTCCGTGGGCTCATCCACTACGGAAACCACCGCGCCGTCATATTTCGAAGCGATGAAATCTGCAACCTCCTTGCTCTCCAGAGCGGCCTTCAGCGCCTTGATCAGATCGGAGTTTTCGTTGCCCTGCTTCACAGCGAGGATGTTACCGTATGCGGAGGAAGAACCCTCGATGCCCAGCGCGTCCTTCGTCGGATTCAGATCTGCCTCAATCGCATAGTTAGAATTGATCACCGCATAATCCACATCCTTGAGAACATTGGGCAGCTGTGCGGCTTCCACTTCCTTGAATTCGATATTGTGCGGATTCTTTTCGATGTCAAGGGGCGTTGCGGTGATACCTGCGCCGTCCTTGAGCGTGATATATCCCAGATCCTGCAACAGCAGCAGGGCTCTTGCCTCATTGGTGGTGTCGTTGGGAATTGCGATGGTGATCTTGTCGGAACCGCCGCAGGATGCAAGCGAGAACGCAGCGCCGAGAAGCAAAACAGCAGCCAATATAATCGAAATAAACTTTTTCATGATACAATCTCCTTTTGTGATAAATCAAATATGTTT
>DBGFNI010000027.1:0-23686 GCA_048527645.1 Eubacteriales bacterium
GATGCTCTCAGACGCCGGATACGGGCTGGTGATGGTGATCGGTACCATGATTGCCTTGAAGAAGCTAAAGCTGTCCGATAAGATGCGGCGCAGTTTGCGGATGTTCCGCAACTGCGGTATCTCAACGGTGGTATGGGGCGCGCTGTTCGGCAGCTGGTTCGGCGACGCCATTCCTGTCATCGCCGAGCAGTTCTTCGGCAAAACCGTGCACATTCCCTGCTGGTTTGAGCCGATTGCCGATCCCGTGCGGCTGCTTCTGTACTCCTTTGCCTTCGGCGTGGTGCATCTTTTCGTCGGTCTGGGCGTGCACTTCTGGCTGCTGTGGAAAGACGGAAAAAAATGGGATGCGCTGTGCGACACGATCCCGATTTACCTGACGGTATTAGGCGTGCTGCCCTTCGGCGCGGGGATTTTAGTTGACACCGTTCCCGCGATGCTCAACACGATCGGCGGATATGTGGCGCTGATCGGCGTGATTCTGCTGATCGCGACCAGCGGCAGAAGCGCGAAAAACATCGTCATGAAATTCTTGGGCGGCCTGTACGGTCTGTACAACGCCGCAACGGGATATCTCGGCGACATCCTGTCTTATTCGCGTCTGCTAGCCCTGGGGCTTGCAACCGGCAGCATTGCGGGCGTTGTCAATATGATCGGCACCATGCCGCAGAACATGGTTCTGAAAACCATCCTGTTTGTGGTGGTGTTCCTGTTCGGGCACACGCTCAACCTTGCCATCAATCTGCTCGGTGCCTATGTGCACACATCCCGTCTGCAATTTGTAGAAATGTTTTCCAAATTCTACGAGGGCGGCGGACGTGCTTTTGAACCTTTGCAATCCAGTACAAAATATATCAAATTAACGGAGGATACAAATCATGAGTAACATTGTTGAAAATCTGGGTCTGTTTATGGCTGTTTTGGGTGCGACCTTTGCCGCACTGTTTGCCGGCATCGGCTCTGCAAAGGGCGTCGGTCTGGTCGGTGAAGCGGCAGCGGGTGTTGTTTCGGTCGATCCTTCCAAATTCAGCAAAGTGCTGATTTTGCAGCTGCTGCCCGGTACGCAGGGTCTTTACGGTCTGCTGACCTCCGTTCTGGTGCTTAATCAGATCGGTCTTTTGGGCGGTTCTCCCGCTGCATTGACCTTCGGCCAGGGCTGCATGTATTTTGCGGCTTGTCTGCCCATTGCCATCGTCGGTCTGCTGTCAGGTATCGCGCAGGGACGTGCGGCTGCGGCAGGCGTCGGGATTGTCGCAAAGAAGCCGGAGGAATCCGGTAAAGCCATCATTATGGCTGCCATGGTTGAAACCTATGCAATTCTGGCTCTGCTGGTTTCCATTCTGGTTATTGTTGCTTTGGCATAAGCATTTTATCTCTGTTTTACGATACAAAACAAGGAGGGATCCAATTTGAGTGAAAGCACTGAGACGCAGGGCTTGACACAGATTGTTGCAGTCATTGCAGAGCAAAGCGCGGCGCTGTGCGAGCAGATAATAAGCGACGGCAAACAGCGCGCGGAGCAGATCACACAGCAGGCGCAGAAAGAAGCGCAGGAAGCATATAATCAGAAAATGGAGCAGGCAAAGCAGCAGATCGTCCGGGATCTGCAAAATGCGGAAAGCAATGCACAGGCACAGCACGACCGTGCCCTTTTGCAGGAAAAAGTTGCCGCAGTGGACAGCGTCACAGAGCAGGCGCTGCAGCAACTGTGCGAAGCGCCGGATGCTGAATATTTCGGCATCCTGCACCGCCTGATCCTACTGCACTGCCATGCCGGGCACGGTGTGCTGCGCTTGTCCGCCCGTGACCTTGCGCGGCTGCCCCGGGACTTTATGGAAAAGCTGCAAGCGCCGCTTGCCGAAAAAAATGCACAGCTGTCGCTGTGTGAAACCGCCGCTCCCCTGTCCTACGGCTTTATTCTGCAATACGGTGACATCGAAGAGAACTGCTCTTTTTCTGCCTTGATTGAAGAAAAGCGCGATCTGATCCGTGACACCGTCGCCTCCATTCTCTTCGGAAAAGGAGCGGCGTCATGAGAAGCGAACAAAAGCCCGTCAGAGACACCTCTTTTGCCTTTGCCGACGCACAGATCCGCGCAATGGAGAGCCAGCTGCTGACGCAGACGCATCTGCAGCAGCTGATCAGCGCGCCGGACGTGCGCAGTGCGACGGATTTGCTCACAGGCTGGGGCGTCATCACCGGGGAGAAAGGCATCTCTGCACAAGCACAGCTGCAGCAAAGCCTGTGCCGAACATGGGAAAGTGTGCACGCGCTTGTGCCGGATCAGCCCGCAATGACGCTGCCGCTGATCAAAAATGACTGTCACAATTTAAAAGCCGCATTAAAGGCGCTGGTATGCGACAGAGATCCCGAACCGTTTTTTCTGTATCCGAGCACGGTCGATCCCGCGGCGCTGTATCAGTGTATCAAGGAAAAGCGTTTTGACCAGATCCCGGCATCCAAGGTTTTTGCAGGATTTGCCGAGGAGGCTTATGAGCTTGTGACGCGCGTCATGGACGCACAGCTTTTGGACTGTCAGATTGACCGGTACGCGCTGGAGCAGATTCTGAAAGCAGGAAAAGAAAGCGGAAGCGAGCTGTTTTTCCGATATGCATGTTTTATGGCGGACACTGCCCTGATCAAAATCGCCTATCGCGCCGCACGCGCAAAAAAAAGCAAACAGTTTATCACCGATGCGCTGATTGACACGCCAAATCTTTCCGCCGCATTGCTCGGCAGCGCCGCCGCAAAGGGCTGCGAGGAGCTGCTGAACACCCTTGGGGCAACGCCTTATGCGCAGGGCGCCGCGCTGCTGCGCACCGCGCCCGCCGCTTTTGAAAAATGGTGCGACGACGAAGCCATGGAGATTTTATCCGAGGCGCGGCAGATCAGCTTTGGCATCGAGCCGCTGCTGGCATATTACACCGCGCGGGAAACGGAGCTGAACAATGTCCGTATGATTCTCGCCTGCAAGGCAAGCGGTGCGGACGAGCAGACCGTAACAGAAAGGATGCGTCAGTTATATGTATAAAATCGCAGTCATCGGCGACCGGGAAAGCGTGATGGGCTTTGCCTCCCTGGGGCTGTCCGTTTTTGAAGTGACAGAGCCGCCGGAGGGCGAGGAGCTGATCCGAAAGCTGGCGGACAACGGCTAC
The DNA here is from genome assembly GCA_048527645.1 of Eubacteriales bacterium. Taxonomy (GTDB): domain Bacteria; phylum Bacillota; class Clostridia; order Oscillospirales; family CAG-272; genus HGM12669. The sequence goes on from DBGFNI010000027.1 coordinate 3,153, forward strand.
GCCGTCATCTATCTCACAGAGGCGCTTGCCGCAAGTCTGCCGCATGTTTTGGAAGCCTACCGCAGCAAGCCCCTGCCCGCTCTGATTCAAATCCCCGGCGTCACCGGAAACACCGGCGAGGGGATGCGGGGTGTGCACAAATGCGTGGAGCAGGCGGTCGGCTCCGATATTCTCGGGTCGTAGCATTTGCCTGATCCGATTTCAAACCAAGCTATCCTACTAATTTGATACCAATCTTGCAATCGAGGTACAGTTCAATGAGTAAAGGAACCATTGTAAAGGTGTCCGGTCCGTTGGTGGTTGCCAAGGGAATGCGGGACGCCAATATGTTTGACGTGGTGCGTGTGTCGGAGGAGCGCCTGATCGGCGAAATCATCGAAATGCACGGAGACCGCGCCTCAATCCAGGTCTATGAAGAGACCTCCGGTCTGAAAACGGGGGCAGAAGTGCAGTCCACTTCGGAGCCGATGAGCGTGGAGCTCGGCCCCGGACTGATCGGCAGCATTTTTGACGGAATTCAGCGTCCGCTGGACGACATCATGAAAATTTCCGGCAACAATCTTAAGCGCGGCGTAGAGGTGCCCAGCCTCAAGCGTGAGCGCAAATGGGAATTTGTTCCCGCCTGCAAGGTCGGCGATTCCCTCAACGAGGGCGACGTCATCGGCACCGTGCAGGAAACTGAGGTGGTGTGCCAAAAGATCATGGTGCCCATCGGCATGAAGGGAACGGTCAAATCCATTGAGAGCGGCTCCTTCACCGTGACCGACACCGTGTGCGTGCTGCAAACGCAGGAGGGAGAACAAGCGCTGACCATGATGCAGAAGTGGCCGGTGCGGCGCGGCAGACCGTATCAGAAGAAGCTGCCACTGGACACGCCGCTGGTCACGGGACAGAGAAACATCGACTGCCTGTTCCCGATCGCAAGAGGCGGCGTGGCAGCAATCCCCGGACCGTTCGGCAGCGGAAAAACCGTCACCCAGCACCAGCTGGCAAAGTGGGCGGACGCGGATGTGGTGGTCTATATCGGCTGCGGCGAGCGCGGCAACGAAATGACCGACGTGCTTAATGAATTTCCCGAGCTGGTCGATCCCCGTACGGGAAAATCCCTGATGGAACGCACCGTGCTGATCGCAAACACCTCCGATATGCCGGTGGCAGCGCGCGAGGCGTCCATTTACACCGGCATCACAATTGCCGAGTATTTCCGCGATATGGGTCTTTCCGTCGCGCTGCTGGCAGACTCCACCTCCCGCTGGGCAGAGGCGCTGCGCGAAATGTCCGGACGCTTGGAGGAGATGCCCGGCGAGGACGGCTATCCCGCATATCTGGGCAGCCGTTTGGCACAGTTTTATGAGCGCGCCGGGCGCGTCATCGCCATCGGCAGTGACAACCGTGAGGGCGCGCTGTCCGTCATCGGCGCAGTGTCCCCCGCGGGCGGCGACATTTCCGAGCCGGTGTCGCAGGCAACCCTGCGCATTGTCAAGGTCTTCTGGGGGCTTGACTCCTCTTTGGCATACAAGCGCCACTTCCCTGCCATCAACTGGCTCAACAGTTATTCGCTGTATGTCGACAATCTGACGCCTTGGTATGAGAAAAACGTCGATCCGCGTTGGATGGAATACCGCACGCGGCTCATGCGTATGCTGCAGGACGAAGCATCCTTGGATGAAATCGTCAAGCTCGTCGGCATGGACGCACTCTCGCCGACCGACCGATTGAAGATGGAGGCGGCGCGCTCGATCCGCGAAGACTTTTTGCAGCAAAACTCTTTCCATGAAGTTGACACCTATGCCAGCATGGAAAAGCAGTTTTTGATGATGCAGCTCATTTTTGCTTACTACGATCTCGCACTGCCCGCTCTGGAAAAGGGCGCGGATATCAACGCGCTTGCCGCATTGCCCGTGCGTGAGCAGATCGGCCGTTTCAAGTATATCCCGCAGAATCAGATCCAAGACGCCTATGCAAAGATCATGGACGAGCTGAAAAAGGAACTGAGCGAACAGGTAAAGGGGGAGAGATAACATGCCGAAGGAATACAGAACCATAGAAGAGGTCGCAGGCCCGCTGATGCTTGTCCGCGATGTTGAAAATGTGTCCTATAACGAGCTGGGCGAAATCGAGTTGGAAAACGGTGAAAAGCGCCGCTGCCGTGTGCTGGAAATCGACGGCACCAACGCGCTGGTGCAGCTTTTTGAGAGTGCAACCGGCATCAATCTTTCCAACAGCAAGGTGCGCTTTACCGGCAGACAGATGGAGCTGGGCGTTTCCCGCGACATGCTCGGACGTGTGTTTGACGGTTTGGGCAGACCTATTGACGGCGGTCCGCAGATTATTCCGGATAAGCGCATGGACGTCAACGGCATGCCGATGAATCCCGCCGCACGCCTGTATCCCAATGAGTTCATTCAAACCGGCGTTTCCACCATTGACGGTCTGAACACACTGGTCCGCGGGCAAAAGCTGCCGATTTTTTCCGCCTCCGGTCTGCCGCACTCCAACCTTGCCGCGCAGATTGCGCGTCAGGCAAAGGTGCTGGGAGATAACGAGGAATTCGCCGTGGTGTTCGCGGCGATCGGTATCACCTTTGAAGAATCCAACTATTTTGTCGAAAGCTTCCGCCAGACCGGCTCGCTCAACCGCACCGTCATGTTTGTCAATCTGGCAAACGACCCTGCCATCGAGCGTATTGCAACGCCGCGCATGGCGCTGACCGCCGCGGAATATCTGGCATTTGAGCAGAATATGCACGTGCTGGTTATTCTCACGGACATCACCAACTACGCCGATGCGCTGCGTGAGGTATCTGCCGCACGCAAGGAGGTGCCCAGCCGCCGCGGTTATCCCGGCTATATGTACACTGACCTTGCCAGCATTTATGAGCGCGCGGGACGGCAGGTGGGCAAAACCGGCTCCATCACCATGATTCCGATTCTGACCATGCCCGAGGACGACAAAACCCACCCCATTCCCGACCTGACCGGGTACATCACGGAGGGCCAGATCATTCTGTCGCGTGACTTGTACCGCCGCGGCATTCAGCCGCCGGTGAATGTTCTCCCTTCTCTTTCCCGTCTGAAGGACAAGGGGATCGGCAAGGGGAAAACGCGGGAGGATCACGCCGACACGATGAACCAGCTCTTCGCGGCTTATGCCCGCGGCAAGGACGCCAAGGAGCTGATGGTGATTCTGGGCGAGAGCGCGCTGACGGAGATCGACCGCCTGTATGCGAAATTCTCCGATGAATTTGAGGAGAAATATGTCAATCAGGGCTATGACAACAACCGCTCAATCGAGGAAACGCTGGATCTGGGATGGGAGCTGCTGCGGATTCTGCCGCGCAGCGAGCTGAAGCGAATCAAGGATGAATATCTCGATCGGTACTATGACGGCAGGGATGCCTGATATGATACACACAGCGGAAACGAGGTAAAAGCATGGAACAAACCCTGAATGTGAATCCCACCCGCATGGAGCTGAAAAATCTCAAGCGTAAGCTGGAGACCTCGCGCCGCGGCCACAAGCTGCTCAAGGACAAGCGGGATGAGCTGATGCGCCGCTTTTTGGAGCTGGTACGGGAAAACGAGCGCCTGCGCCGGGAAGTGGAGCAGGCGCTGCAAACGGCGAACACGCATATGGCAGTTGCCGGCAGCGTCATGTCCAAGCAGGCGGTCGGCCAGGCACTGATGATGCCCAAGCAGCGGTTGAGCCTTGAGCTCTCCGAGCAAAATGTGATGAGCGTGCGAATCCCGGTTTTTCACCCGCAGTACCGCACCGCGGACGCAGCGGACATCTATCCCTACGGCTATGCGTTCACATCCTCCGATCTGGATGATGCCGTACAGGCGCTGGCAGATGTATTTCCGAAGATGATCCGTCTGGCAGAGGTCGAAAAATCCTGTCAGCTCATGGCAGATGAAATCGAGCGCACGCGCAGACGCGTCAACGCACTGGAGCACGTCATGATTCCGCGCTATGAAAACACCATCCGTTTCATCTCCATGAAACTGGAGGAAAACGAGCGCGGCACCATCACCCGTCTGATGAAGGTGAAGGATATGATGATACAGGAGAACATCGAAAAGGCCAAAGCAAAGCGGGAAGATGCTGAGGCAGCCGTCCCGAGCGGCGCCTGAGAAAAGCGCAGGTTGCAACGCAAAGCATATTCCGCGAAAGCGAACAGTTCGATTCGCTTTCGCGGAATTCTTTTTTTGAATCGGGCAGCGGCAAACGCGACGCCCGCTTTTTTCGCGTTTCAAACGGCAAACCCTTGCAATTCTTTCCAAAAAAAGGTATAATATCATGAACATTTCTATTCGCGGCAGAACACGCGGCGCATCCCTTTTCTGTTTTCTGCCGCCGAATATCAGCCATTCAACCAATCACGGAGGATCCCCCGTCATGAAACAAACAATCGGAAAACGACTGCTTGCTTTGGTGCTTTGCGTATATGTCTTGCTCGGCGCCGCTCCGATGGCGCTCGCCCATGAATCAAAAGACGCCGGGGATGGCGGCGCGGGGATGGTTCAGGGGCAGATTGCGCCGATCAGCGATGCCTATCTCTCCTATCTGTCCGGCAACGGCGGCGGGCGCATCCCCTCCTCGCTGGATCTGTCCTATCTGAATGAAAGCTATCAGAATCTGATGCGCCGACGCAACGGGATCATGCCTGCCGGCTATGACCTGCGGGACTACGGGCTTGTGCCCCCCGTCACGGATCAGGGCATATACGGCACCTGCTGGACGTTCGGCACATTGGACGCGGCAGCCTCCGCGATGATGGAGCAGTTTCCCACGGTCTCTTTTTCCAAATGGCATCTGGCATGGTTCTCCTATGTCGGCCAGGAGGAGGAAGAGGGCACTTGGCTCAATACGCGTGATTCGGACGTCTATGACCCGTTCAATTTCGGCGGAGGCGATCAAATGGCGACCGCCACCATGGCAGCGTGGAAGGGGCCGGTGTATGAGCAGACCCTGCCCTACGGCTCTGCAACAGTCGACGAATCGTTGCGGTATGACGCCGACTACCATTTGCAGGACGTCTATGTTCTGCCCTACGGCAAGTACGAGGTGCTGGCATCAGAAATGCAACCCACAGCGACAATTCCGGTGATCAAGCAGCTGATGATGGAAAAAGGGGCGCTCAGCATTTCCTATTGCCATGACAGCAGCTATTACAACGAGGAAACCGCTTCGCACTATGCCGATACGTTCCATTTTTCCAACCACGAGGTGCTCTTGGTCGGCTGGGACGACAACTACCCCAGGGAAAACTTCCGTGTCGAATGCCGGCCGGAAAACGACGGCGCATGGCTGGTGCGCAACAGTTGGGGCACCGACTGGGGCGATGCGGGCTATTTCTGGCTGTCCTATGAAGACAAAAGCATTGAATACGGCTCTTACTATCAACTGGAAGAAAACGATAATTACGCGCACAATTATCAGTATGACACGCTGGGTTGGAGCGTTTCCGTCGCTGCCGATGAATTCATCAATCCCGACAAGGCGACAATGGCGGGCTATCTGTCCAACATTTTCACGGCGGAAAGTGACGAACAGCTGGAGGCAGTTTCATTTTACACCACAGACGCCGGAACCGAATATGAGATTTCGGTCTGGGCAGGCGTTTCCGAGGATGACCCGACCTCCGGCAGACTTGTTTACAGCGGGCAGAGCGGCAGAGAGCTTTACGCCGGGTATCACACCGTTGAGCTGGATCGCGCGGTCCGCCTGCAAGCCGGAGAACGCTTCAGCGTGGTGGTCTATCTGAAGAACAACACCTATCCCTATCCGATCGCCGCCGAGTGCTGTTTCATGCCTTACAGTCAGAGCGCGCCGCAAGCCACCGGAAGCGGCGGAGAAAGCTATTACAGTCTGGACGGCGAGCACTGGTCGGATGTGATCAATCTGGAATACCAGTTTTCCGATGTTCACGCAACGATCACCAATGTCTGCCTCAAAGCATTCACCAATCCCCTGCCCGATGACGGCGAAGCCTCCGCGAATGTGCGCTTTTCCCTTTTGCAGGGTCCGATTGCGCTGGGCAGCGAGCTTGCCCTCAGCGGTGCGGAAGAAATCTGCTATCAGATCGACGGGGGAGAAATCACCCGCTATACGGCGCCCATCGTTTTGGAGCGCGCATGCACCGTCACGGCATGGAGCGTGACAAACGGCAAAAAGGGCAACGCTGTGACACGGTCATATACCCAGGTACGCTCCACGCTCACCGAGCTGATGATCCGTCAGGGCGGCAGCACCCTCAATTGCGATCTGTCTGACGGCACGGACAACTACACGCTGTATGTCAATCGGCAAACCGATCGGATCAATGTGCTTGCACGCGGCTGCGATACCATCACCGTAAACGGCGTGGAGGTCGCCTCCGACAGCTGGTCGGATGATATCCCGATCGCCGACGGCGGCCAGACCGTTGTGGAAATTGTTTCCTCCGCTGCGGGAAAACAGAGCCACGTCTATACCCTGACCGTGTGCCGCAGCGCGCTGAACTTTGACTTTCAGGCACAAACCGTTCATTATGACAGCAGTCTCTACGGCCTGCAAGACGCAGACGGCAACCCCGTTGCAAACGGCGCCTCCGTCTCCGCATATTGCGGCACAGCGCTGTATCTGACCGATCTGTCCGGCAATGTATTACAAAAGGAAATGGTACCCGCACGCGGTCTCGCGATTGGCTCACCGATTGATTTTGTCAACGAGCGGACGCTTTATACATACGGCACCTGGAATGAAATCGCCGACAATCCCGAGATGGTCGGCGCCGTCAGTTGGCATGGCGGATCCATCCCGGTGCAGCCCGGACAAACCATCTACATCCGCAGAAAAGCAACGGACACCGCCTTTGCCTCGCTGCCCGTACAGCTGAACATTCCTTCCGCCCGCCCGGACGCGCCCGACGCGGCCGTTGCTGACATTTCGCCGATCCATGTGGCAATGCAGCAGATAGAGGGCGCAGAATATCGGATTGCGCCGGACGGCGAATGGCAGACCGATCCCGTTTTCACCGATCTGGAAGCCGATACCGATTACACTGTCGAGGTGCGCATCGCACCGACAGACGCCGACTTTGCCTCCCTGCCCGTTTCTGTTCCGATTCATACCTTGTCGGGCGCCACCCTGCCGATTTCCTACCTGTACGGCAGCGAGGAGGTCTTTTGCGGATCCGTTGCGCTCACCGAGGGAGTAAACATCATTGCAGCCAATACGGAGCAGCTGGCAGAATACGGTTTTGCATTGCAGAATCCCGCGCAGCCGACCGTTACGGTTACGCTGACACGGCAGGGAGAAAAATGGGTTGCCGATGCACAGCAGGTTACGTTTTTCATTCAGCCGACCGTTGATCCGACAGCGTTTTTCTATGAGGTGGTATACTGGGATGCCGACGGCAACCGTCTGCCGTGCGGCGGAAAGCAGTATTTTGACCGGGTCGGTTCCCTCAGCCGCGACAGCATCCCGCTGCCCTACGGCTATCAGGCGGTTTTGCCGGAAGACCCGGAGGACGAGGATTGGCTTTATCCGACCGGCATTTACTACATTGACGGCACCTGGAATGTGATTCCCAAAAAGGTTCATATGATCGTTGAAAAAATGGCGTGCGTGCAAATCACTTTTCGCACGCAAGACGGCGACGCGCTGACGGATGCAGACTACGCGCTGTATTACGGCGAGGAGGGAACGGAACAGCTCCGGGTCGCTTTGCCCGACGGCTATGAGGCGGTCGGCGCCGGCGCCTTCACCGTGCAGATCACGCGCGACGCCGGGAACCAACTGGTCGCCGATCCGGCAGAGATTTGCGTCACGGTGAAAAAAACCATCGAAACCAAACCGCAAACCCCGGCAGATCCCCCCAAGCAGCAACCGTCCGATTCCACAGATAAAACAGCAGCTCCCCCTGCCCCCGCCCCCTCCGCCGACGGCACGGGCGATCCGGGCAATCTGACGCTGTGGGTGGTGCTGGCGCTGTGGTCCGGGGCCGCGCTCACGGCAACCGCGGTGTGGCGCAAAAAGAAAAAAGTATAAAGAATGAGGAGACAAATCAATGACAGAAAAAGAAATACGGGAGCTGCGCAGGCGCTTCCGTCCGGATCAAAGCAATATTTCCAATATTATGGGATGCCTGGTGAACGGAGAAAAGGAAATCGTCGCACAGTTTGATCAGTCAACGGCAACCAGCAGCTCCGAGGACACCGAGCTGCTGCTGTCTGTCATGAAAAAAGTGCTCTCCGGCGGACTGGGAACCAATCTGCTCCCGCTGGAGTTTTCCACCGCGCAGGTGTCTGACAGTGCGCAGCACCGCCTGCTGATGCAGCTGCGTGCGTCTGCGTGTAAGGACAAGGACGCGCTGACCCGGTTTTATCAGAATGTGATACAGAGCGTGTCCATGGACGGCAGCTATGTCATTCTGCTTGCCGCCGACCGTTATGACGTCTTTTCCAACGCCGCTGACGGAGAGAAGGCGCTGGAGTCCGATCATGTATTCTCCTATATCGTGTGCTGCATATGCCCGGTCAAGCCGTCTCACGGAGGACTCAGTTTTTCCCCGCAGGAAAACGCCTTGCGCGCCGTGGGCATCCGTTCTGTTTTGGGTGCGCCGGCATTGGGCTTTCTTTTCCCTGCGTTTGACGACAGAGCGGCAAACATATACGGCACGCTGTATTATACGCGCGACGTCTCCGATGTACATCCCGCGTTTATCGAAAATATATTCGGCACCGATCTGCCGCTGTCCGCCTCGGAGCAGAAGGACGGCTTCGGCGCGTGCCTGACGCAGTCGCTGGCGGACGAATGTGAATTTGAGGTCATGCGCTCCGTACACGGTCAGATTTCCGCCATGGTGGAGGAGCACAAGAACGCACGGGAGGAGCAGCCGCTGACGCTCTCCCGCGAGAATCTGCAAACGGTTCTGCAATACTGCGGCGTCGATGAGGAAAAGGTGGAGCAATTCGGCGAGCGGTTTGACGCGCAGTTCGGCGCTGACGCACACATCGCGCCGAAAAGCATTGTTGATACCCGCAGATTTGAGCTGAACACGCCCGATGTTTCCATTAAAGTGAATCCCGACCGCACCGATCTGGTATCCACACAGGTCATCAACGGCGTGCGGTATATCATGATCCGCGCAGGAAACGGCGTTGAAGTCAACGGCGTCTCCATCGATATTAAGTGAGGAAGCCGATATGCACGATCCTTTTTCCGTCTTTCTCTGCCCCGTATGCGGTATGCCGCTGTCTGCGGACAGCGCTGCGCTGCACTGTGCCAACGGGCATTGCTTTGACCTTGCCAAGCAAGGCTATGTCAATCTGCTCATGGCAAACAGCAGCTGCAAACGGCACGGCGACGACCGGCTGATGGTGCAGGCGAGAAAACGCTTTTTGGACAAGGGCTACTATGCCCCGCTGCGACAGGCAGTCAACGATATGCTGGGCGAGGGGCACACGGTTTTGGACGCCGGCTGCGGAGAGGGCTATTATACCGCGCTGTTCGCGCAAAAGAATCAGGTATACGGCGTTGACATCTCCAAGGACGCGCTGAAATATGCGGCAAAGCGCTGCCCGACCGCCCGGTTTGCCGTTGCAAGCATCTCTGCGATTCCGCTCGCAGACGGCGCGGTCGATACCGTTGTCAACATTTTCGCGCCGGACTGCCCCGCACAATTTGCCCGCGTTTTGCAGCCGGGCGGCAGATTCATTCAGGTGATGCCCATGGAGGATCATCTCATGGAGCTCAAAGCGGCGGTGTACGACGCGCCGTATCGCAATCCCCCGGTGTGCACCGCGCAGCCCGGTTTTGTGCTGCGCGCATCCCGTACGGTGAAATACCGCATCACCCTGGACTGCTCCGAGGATATTGACGCGCTGTTCAAAATGACGCCCTATTATTACAAAACCTCCCGGGCAGATCAGGAAAAGGCTGCCAAGCTGACGCAGCTTGACACCCGCCTGGAATTTTTCATCGCCGAATATGGCAAAGCCGAAGACGCCGACGCGTAAGCGCGCGGTAAAAAACAAGCACGGCGCTTTCCTTTACGGAAAGCGCCGTTTGATTGTGCTTGTTATGCAGATTAGTCCGCTTGCTCCTCCGATTCCGCGGGAGGGGACAGCGGTATTTTTTTGCGGATCACCGCGATCCGCCGCCGAAAACTGCGGGCGACGCCGAGCATGATAAACACGCCGGCTAAGCCGATGAGCAGCAACAGCACATACGGGAACACAAAGGAAAACACCTCTCTGCCGTCCAGAAAAAAGCTGCCGTTCGCCACAAAGGTCATCACCGACTCCGGCAGATCCTCCGCCGCGCTGAGCAGCGTCTGAACAACCGCCACGCTGATGCAGATCCCGGGCATCGGATTTTTCTTCTGCTCCGTTTCCGTCTTTTGGCTGCGGTATTCCTCTGCCAGCACCGCGCAAAGCCAGATCAAAACCGCCGGCGGGAGCATGAACGCAATCAGATACAGGATATAGTGTCCGATATTTTCTCCGATCGCCCCGAGCAGCGCTTGCAGCACCTCGGCGGAAAAGCCGACCCCCTCCATCACCATGGAGGACAGAACCGTCTGCGCAATCAGCGAAAAGAAGGAGAGAAAGCAGAATGCAAGCAATACCCAAACCTGCGTTTTTGCCCTTTCCCTGCCCAGCTTCACAATGGCATACGCGGCAATGCCGTACATCACAAAGCGATACAGCCTGGTAAAAACCCGAAAGGAAACGGCATAATCCAATATATCAACCAAAACGTTTGTCTCGGTCATTTGCAGCTCCGCCGCCATCACGCAGAACATGATGCCAAGATCGACTACGAAAAATCCGATCAGCGCCGCCAGCCATGTCCTGCGGTTGACCGCGCGCCGAAAGGCGCGCAACTGCATATCCTCAACCGTATTTGCAGTCTTTGCCGGCGCCGTTTTTTTCTGTTTTTCCATGTGTTTTCCTTCCCGCCGCCTGTAAAGCGGCGCCCCTCTGCGCATATCCGGCTGCGCAGAGCGCATTTTCTTACTCACCGCGGCTTTTGCGCGCATCCAGATAGTTTTGCAAAATGATTTGCGCCGACAGCGCATCCACTACTTTTTTTCGCTTTTTTGACTTGATATTGCTTTCACTCAGATACAAATGTGCCGCCACGGTGGTCAGCCGCTCGTCAAATGTGTCAATCGGAAGCTGCGTCATTTCACGCAATATTTCGATCAGCGCATCAACCTTTTGGGCACGCGGCCCCGCAGTACCGTTCATATTCAGCGGTTTGCCGATGACGATTCTGCATACGTCATACTGCTCTGCCGCCTGCACGATTTCTTTGGCGCAGCCCCTGTCATATCCGCTCCGGATGACGCCGATCCCACCGGCAAGCAGGCCGGTCGGATCGGAAACGGCAAGTCCCGTCCGCGCATCGCCGTAATCCACACCGAGTATTCTCTTGGATGACATGCTCTCCCTCCGTTCCGCCCCTGCGCAACGCCCGCCCAAAAGAGCGGAACAACGCGCACGGCAATCCGATTTATGCGCGGCCGTCCGCTTGCTGTGCCGCTTGCACAATCAAACGGTAAACCTCCTCACCGCGCGGAAGGCGGTCCATGCCGCCCGGTGCTTTCGCTGCAAACACCTGTGAGTAGTCTCCCACATAGCAGGCACGCTTCACATTGCCTCCCGAACGCAGATATTCCGCGACAAATCCGGCGGTAAACGCCGCAAAAGCAGCCTGATCGTCGTCATATTCCCGCGCCGCACAGGGAAAGAGCTCCCGCATGTGCATCCCGTCATACAAATAGGTGCCCCGCCGCCCGAAATGCATCACATAGTACCGCGCCGGGATGCGAATCGACACAGCGAGCGCCAGCTTGTGCATATTGTTGGAATCCATATCGACAATCCGCGCGGCTTCCTTCTCATTCAAAAAGAGAACCTCGACGGCATATCGCCTGTTTTGATAGTCTATCTCCCGCTCCGATGCGCCGGACATGCGCAGAAACAGCGGAAGCTGCTTGTGCCCGCAAAAGGACAGTATCTGCTCTGTCACCTGCGCTTGCTGCCGATCCTCGAGAAACACGGCGTCCGGCAGGCTGTTGAAGGCAAGCTCCGCCTCGTTCCATGACAGTTTTGCGCGGCGCGGCGGAAACGAACCACTTTGCACCGCTCTGTCCTTCCATATTACCTCAAGACCGGTTCGGTCCTGCTCTGATATATGAATAAAGCGCCGGGAGAGACCATTTTGCTCATAAATTCTCAGCAACGCCTCCCCCATATCGTCCGCGCCGATATGCGCACAGTGCAGGCAGTCCAGCCCCCACCGATGCATTGCAAGCGCCAATAAAGAACCGTTTCCTCCAAGGCCGAAGCGATAGGTGTCCTCTCCGGGGTGTGCGCACAGTTGCAGCTGCGCCGGCGAAAAGAGCAGCACCCTCTTCTGATTGCTCATGCTGTCCCAAATGCTCCTTTTTCTTACTCTGTATCATATTATAGCCGATTCCGCGCCGTTTGTAAATAAATTCCATTAAATTTCATTTTTTTGGAAGAAAACTATTGATTTTTGGGGCAAACTATAATAAAATAACTCTACACAGTAAAAAAATCCGCTTTTCAAACAAAGCGAATCCCCATGACAGTCTCGGCAAGCCGAACAAGAAAGGAGCGGACAGTCTGCAATAAGCATTCTGCCCCAAACAGCACAATGAGTACAAATGAAATTAAAAAATTTCGCCGCATCGGCGTATTGACCTCCGGCGGCGACGCACCCGGTATGAACGCGGCCATCCGCGCCGTCACGCGCACCGCGATTGACAACGGCGTTGAAGTGATGGGTATTCTGGACGGCTATCAGGGTCTGATCGACGACAATCTCCGCCCCTTGAGCAGCAGAGACGTCTCCAACATCATCACACGCGGCGGCACCATCCTGTACAGCGCGCGCTGCCTGGAATTCAAGGAAGAGGCAGGCATGCAGAAGGCGATTGCGACCTGTAAAAAGCACAACATCGACGGCATCGTTGCCATCGGCGGCGACGGCACCTTCCGCGGCGCCACCGACCTTTCCGCCCGCGGCATCGCAACCATCGGCATCCCCGGAACGATTGACAACGATATCACCGCATCCGATTACACCATCGGTTTTGATACCGCGATGAACTGCATCATCGACTTCACCGACCGTCTGCGCGACACCTGCGAATCCCACCTGCGCTGCAGCGTCGTGGAAGTCATGGGCAACCATGCCGGCTGGCTCTCGCTGGAGGCAGGTATCGCCTGCGGCGCCTCCGCGATTATGATCAATGAGCTGGACTTTGATGAGGAGGCATGCTTCGCTTCCCTCATTGAGCAGAAAAACAGCGGTAAGCACTCCTTCATCGTCATGATCTCCGAGGGCAACGGCGATTGGGGCATGGAGCTTGCCAAAAAAATTCAGGAGCGCACCGGAATCGAGACAAAATTTGCCCGCCTGGCACATGTGCAGCGCGGCGGCTCTCCCACCCTGCGCGACCGTCTGATCGCTTCTCAGATGGGTTCGGAAGCCGTGAAGCTGATGCTGCAGGGCAAGAGCGATCTGGTAATGTGCTACAAGCAGGGACGTGTGGTTCCTGTCGAAATCCGCTATTCACAGATTCTGGACCGCATGTACAAGCACAAGCTGACGCAGGAGCAGATCGACGCACTCGATCCCAAAGTGCGTGCGGAAATGGAAGCATACTGTGCCGACCGCCTGAACGATATCAAGCATTTGTATCAGATGGCAAACGAAATCGCCAAATAAACAAGTTTTCCCGAAAATATCGCAAAAGGAGCCGCTTGCCTGCGGCTCCTTTTTTTGCGTGGGGACTTCTTATGCAAACATCCGCGCCTTTGCATCCGCCACACAGCGTCTCATTGTGCGCCCTTGTCCGCCTATGCCCGGCGCAAGCCTGTGCCGCTGATCTATTTTTGCACAGCGGAAAAATAACGCGTGTAGTCTGCGGGATTCAGCCCTGCCGCCGCAAGCCGCTTTTTCCGGTTCTGCGCGTCCATGCGCGCCAGCGCCGCGCCGTCCAGCCCCGCGCGCTCTAACTCACATTCGCTGAAAATGCGATAAAAGAGCGCCTGCTCCGCTTCCTGCTCCTTTGCGCGCCGCGCCTTGCCCGTGCGCGCACCGAAAAGTACTCTGTTCATGCTCCGTTCCTCCTGTTCTCGTCGGTCAAAAGATCTCAACACCCGTCCGAAGGAAAAAAAGACTTTCGCTCAGGCTTGCTCTTCATCCAAGTCAAGGCCGTTTTTATCCTTCGATCCTTTCTGCTATCATCATACTACATGCGTTGTCCCAAAAAACGGACATCTCTTTGACACGCCCCACACTTGGGCAAAGTTTTTTGAAAAAGCAGTAGACTTTTGCCGCACAGAATGGTATACTGAATATAACAACTTACAAACCGACCGAATATTTGCAGCAGGAGACGAAAATCATGCAGGATTTTGCACAGCGTATCACCGCCTTATCGGTTCCCAAAGACAGCGTCGGCGTCGGCTTTTTGGGTCAGGCGGGCTTTGTATTCAAAACGCCGGGCGGTCAGCTGATGGCCGTAGACCCGTATCTTTCCGATTGCTGTAACCGCTATTTCGGATTCAAGCGTCTGATGCCCTATGTACTGGACATCCGCGATCTCATCTTTGATCAGTTGCTGATCACGCACGCCCATTATGACCATTTTGATCCGGACAGTGTCCCGGGACTGATGGATAACGGCCGCACCGAGCTGATCGGCGCACAGGATACCCGCGCGGAATGCGAGCGGCTGGGGCTGCATGAGCGTCTGACCTTTCTCGGTGTCGGCGACAGCGTGCTCCGGGGAGAAATGAAGCTGCTTGCCGTTCCCTGCGATCACGGCGCGCAAACGCCGCACGCGCTGGGCTTGCTGCTTGAAATTGCAGGCAAGCGCATCTATATTGCCGGCGATACGGCATTCCGACCGGATTATTTTGAAAATCCGGAGCTGCACCATGCTGACCTGTGCATCCTGCCCATCAACGGCGCCTTCGGAAATCTCAATGAGACACAGGCGGCACAGGCAGTGCAGCTGCTCTCTCCCCGCCTGAGCATCCCAAGCCATTATTGGAATTTTGCAGAGCATTTCGGCAATCCCGCCCTGTTTCAGGAAAAAATGCGCGAATACGCGCCCAAGCAGAAATACATGCTGATGCGTCCGGGAGAGGTATTCACACTGTAAGCGTCCCCGCCCGTCAAGCAAGCGTCCCCGGGCGACGCCGAATCGGAGGAAACACATGAAAACAGAAGAAATCCTTGCAAAAGTTGACCACACCTTGCTCCATCCGGCTGCGACCTGGGAGCAAATCCGCACCCTGTGCGACGAGGGCATCCGCTACGGCACAGCGTCCGTATGCATCCCCCCGTCCTTTGTTGCCGAGGCAAAGGCATATGTCGGCAACCGTCTGCCGCTCTGTACCGTCATCGGCTTTCCCAACGGGTATCAGACCACGGCGGTCAAATGCTGCGAGACACAGGACGCTGTGCACCGCGGCGCGGATGAGATCGACATGGTTGTCAACATCGGTTGGATCAAAGAAATGAAATATGACGCGCTACTGGAAGAAATCAAGGCGGTGCGCGCAGCGTGCGACGAGAAAATTCTGAAGGTCATCATCGAGACCTGCCTGCTGACCGATGCGGAGAAAATCAGAATGTGCCAAGTCGTATCCGAAAGCGGCGCGGACTATATCAAGACCTCGACCGGCTTTTCCACCGGCGGTGCGACTGCGGAAGATGTCGCACTGCTGGCAGAGCATGTCGCGCCGGGGGTGAAGGTCAAGGCGGCGGGCGGCATTGCCTCTTTGCAGGACGCTGAGGAATTTATCCGTTTGGGCGCCTCCCGTCTGGGTACCAGCCGGATCGTCCGACTGGTCAAACAGCAGGACAGCGTCTCGGACGACTGACCCGACCCGTTTTCCCCATCCGATCAGAAAAGAAAAAGAGTACGCCGTCGCCCAAGTGTCCTTTAGACACTTGGGCGACGGCGTGCTCATTATTGGTTTGTGCAAAAATGGCCTATCTGACTCCGCCATCACAGCCCGTTGGCACGCAGACAGGCAGTCAGCGTGTTTTGCAGCAGCATCGTGATGGTCATCGGGCCGACCCCGCCCGGCACCGGCGTGATGAAAGACGCCTTGGGCGCAACCGATTCAAAATCGACGTCGCCGGTCAGCTTTCCGTTTTCGAGCCGGTTCATCCCAACGTCAATGACCACCGCGCCCTCTTTGACCATATCCCCCGTCAGGAAATTTGCCCGTCCGATGGCAACGACAATGATATCTGCCTGCCGGGTAATCTGTGCCAGATTCTCCGTTTTAGAATGACATACCGTGACGGTTGCGTTCCGATGCAGCAGCAGCATCGCCTGCGGCTTGCCGACAATATTCGATCTGCCGATCACCACCGCGTTTTTCCCGGCGACATCAATGCCGTACCGCTCCAGCAGCACCATCACGCCGGCGGGCGTGCAGGGGACATAATCAAAATCACCGATCATGATTTTCCCCACATTGACCGGATGAAACGCATCAACATCCTTTTCCGGACGGATGGCGCGGATCACCTGCTGCTCGTCCAGATGGCGCGGCAGCGGCAGCTGCACCAGAATACCGTGGATATCCGACCTTTCATTCAGACGCTGGATCAGCGCCATCAGCTCCGCTTGGGTGGTCTGCTCGGGCAGAGCGATCGTCTCGGAGTAAATGCCCACCTCTTCGCACGCCTTTCCCTTGTTGCGGACATAAACCTGCGAAGCGGGATCCTCTCCCACAATGACAACCGCCAGACCGGGGACGATTCCCCTGCTTTTGAGCTGTTCAATCCGTTCCTTCAGCTCTCCGCGCACCGCGGCGCCGGTCGCTTTTCCGTCAATCAACTGTGTCATGGCTTGATTCCTCCTGCGTCTGATCGGCGCTGTTTTGTATTTCTTCCGGGGTCGCGGTCTGTTCTTGCGCCGGGATACTTTCCTCCACGGACGCCGCCGCGGGCGTCATATCTGCCAAAGCCGGATCTTGTGCGGGAATTTCGCGTTTCCAAAGGGGCTTGGGCCTGACCAAGGTGAAAATCAAAAGGGAAAGCGCCCCCACAAAGCACACCGCACCGAGCAGCTGCGATACCCGCAGCGAGCCCGCATACAGCGAATCTGTACGGAAGCCCTCAATCCACATTCTGCCGAATCCGTACCAAGAAAGATAGCACCAGGCGATCTGTCCGTCCCGCCTTCTCTTTTTCCAGATCGCATTGATCCAGAGAAAACCGATCAGATTCCACAGCGATTCATACAAAAAGGTCGGATGCACATATTCGACAAACGGCAATTCACCGTACTGAATTCCCATCCGGCAGAACAGATTTTCAAACAGGTGCGAAGTGTCGAAGGTCTTGCCGAAAAAGTCATATACCTGCAGCGAGCCGAACGCTTCCGCATTGGTGAAATTCCCCCATCTGCCGATGATCTGTCCGATCATCACGCTCGGCGCCGCAATGTCCATCATCGTCAGAAAGTTGATTTTTTTCACACGGCACATAATAAAAATGCCCAAAATGCCACCGATCACGCCGCCGTAAATTGCCAGCCCGCCGTTCCAGATCGCTATCACATCGTAAAGCGAATCGTATCCGCCGTTTTTCCAGTCGGCAATCACATAGTATAACCGGGCCCCCAGCACGCCCAGTACTACGGTCAAGAGTGCAATGTCAATGACAGTGTCGCTGTCAATCCCGACCGACTTTGCCCGCCGAATACAGTATAAAACCGCGAGCGCAATGCCGATTGTGATCAGCAGACCGTACCATGCCACCTGAATATTCCCGACGGAAAACACAAGACGGTTGATGCGGATGCCGTCAATACCCAGCCCCGGAAAAGAAATGATATGATAATCCATCTTTATTCCTCCTGCGTCCCGATCGGATAGACGATGCTCGCCGCGATGTGCGACGGGTCAAACAACTGATCCAGCACGGCAAACACGTCGGAAAGCGTCACCTGCGCCACATCCGCAATGCCGGCAAACAGATCGTAATCGTCCAGCGCGTAATCCAGACAGACCGACGCAATCGTCTCGGTGGAATCAAACGCCGTCACATCATCCGCGTACAGCACCCGCTTTGCCCGCTCAAATTCCTGCTGCGTGATGCCGTGCGTGCGGCGCAGCTGTGCGGCATATGTGCGCAGCTCCTCCAGCACACGCTTGGGCTGATCACATTCTGCCGACAGAATGACATATGAGAAAACGCGGTTATGCTCGTATTCGCTCTCCAAACTGCCGATCATGCCGCTCTCATACAGCCGGTTGTAAAAATCGCTGCATTTTCCGAACATCACCTCAAGCAGAATTTCAACCGCGGCGGATTTTTTGGAGCGCTGTGCGGGATCCTTGGAAATCTCCGTGTCCTTCACGCCGACATACAAGAGAGGACGGGAAACAGACGACTGGTCTGTGACCAGCGGCTTGACAACTTCCTGCCGCTCCGCGGGATAGCAGCGCTGAATCGTGCCTTTCTCCGCGGGCGCGGGATAATACCGGTCGGCAAGCTCTGCCACGCGCTCCGCCTCGACATTACCACTAATCACCAGAATCATGTTGTCCGGGCGGTAAAACGTGTGATAGCACTGATACAAAATCTCCGGTGTGATATGGGAAATGGATTCGATCGTCCCGCCGATGTTGCGCTTGCAGGGGTGATTTTCATACATAGCTTCCAGCAGATTGTAATATACCTTCTGCATGGGGTTGTCCAGATACATCCGAAGCTCTTCGCCGATAATCCCCTGTTCCTTTTTCACATTTTCCGCGGTGAAATACGGATGCGTTACAAAGTCCAGCAGAACCTCCAGGTTCTCATAGATATGATCGGTTGCGGAAAACAGATACGCCGTTTGGTCAAAGGAGGTGAAGGCGTTGGCGTTTCCGCCGAAGCGCGCATATTTTGCAAAGGTGTCCTCGCCGTCCTCATTTTCAAACATTTTATGCTCCAGAAAATGCGCGATACCGTCCGGCACCGTGATGCACTGTGTCTGCCCCGCGGGAACAAACGAGCTGTCCACCGAGCCGTAGCGAGTGGCAAGCACGGCGTAGGCACAGGACATGTCCTTGGGGATCACATAAATCTTCAGACCGGAGGGGTGGGGGATCTCGCAATATTCCTCGTCCACCATCGCGCTGTATTTGCGTTTCATTTCACGCATCTGCCTGCGCCTCCTCTCCCTTGAGAAAGTAAACCGTGTCAAGCGTTATTCCCTGCGCGACGGCAACCACATCCTCCCGCGTCACCTGCATGATCTGGCGGGACGCCTCGGCGGGGTCGGTGTCAATGCCGCACAGACCGCGCAGTAAATACCAGTGCTCCATGCGCTGCGCGCTGTCGCCGATCTCCCGGTAGGCGTTGCATACCGAGCGCTTTGCATTTTCCATCTCCTCATCCGAGATGTCCCCCGCGCGCATGGCGTCAAGCTGGTGCAGAATTTCCGTCAGCGCTGCATCCTTTTTGGAGGGCTCCACGCCGCTGGCAACGCTCATGATCCCCTTCAGCGGCTCGCCGACTGAGGAGCAATAATAACACAAAGACTGCTTTTCCCGCACATTCATAAACAGCTTGGAAAAGGGGGACGCACCGAATATTTCGTTAAACAGCACAAATTTGTAATAGTCCCCGTCTCCGAGCACCTTGCCGGTTCGAAAGCATACCGTCAGCTTGCCCTGATTGACCGGCATTTTCTCTGTGACAGAGTGAATCTGTCCCGACGCACGGCGGCGCACCTTTGTCTGCGCCGTGACAAGCTCGGCGCGCGGCAAATCCGCAAGCATGGCGGACACGGCGCTTTTCACCCTTTCCCGGTCGTGCCTGCCGACATAATACACCTGCACCGGTGCGTGGCTGAGCAGATAGCGGTAATGCGTATATAACGCATCCGGCGTGAGTTTTTCCACCTGCTCTACCGTGCCGTATTCATCCACTGCGTATGCCTCGTCCCGGCACATCTCCTGATTGCCGCGCTGAATGGCGTAGGTGCTCTTGTTGTTGATCCGCGCGCGGATGGTATCGCAAAGATTTTTCTTTTCTCCGGCGACATATTCCGGGTCGAACGCACCGCCGCACAGCTTGGGATGAAGCAGCAGCTGCTCAAGAATCCCGAGCGTGCCGCCGGTTACATCGGTCCCGTCCGGGACAAAGGTATCATCCAAAAACGTGGCGGTAAAGGAAATGATTTGATATTCTCCTTTTTTAGAGACATTCACGGAGATATTCGCCGCATATAAATCGCTCAGCGCCAAATTGAGCGCGCGCATCGTCTGATATTTTTCTGCGCCTCTTCCCAACACCGGCGGGATCAGCGCATAGGCTGAAGCCGTCTTTGCGGCAAGCGGCATAATGAAATTCACCGACAGATAATTGGTCTTGAATTTGTCCGTCGGTATGATGTGCAGGGTAACGCCTGCACCGATCTGCTCCCGAAATAAAGGCATTTTGCCATCTCACTTTCCTGCTTGTTTGCCGTACACGCAAACTGTTAT
>DBGFNI010000028.1:0-5478 GCA_048527645.1 Eubacteriales bacterium
TTTGTTCTTTCTTTTTGGTAACGGCGCAGGCGGCAATCAGCAGCGCGATGCCGAGCACCGGCAAAATCACGCCCAGGCAGTAGATACGCGGGAAGTAAACAAAGGAGACTTCATGCGTGCCGTCGGAGAGGGCGGAGAGATCGACTGCGATCAGCGCGTCCATCGCTTTTTCGGCGTCGACCTTTTTGCCGTCAACAGTGATATGCCAGCCGGTATCATAGGGGATGGAGGTGTAGA
This sequence comes from Eubacteriales bacterium, assembly GCA_048527645.1. GTDB lineage: Bacteria > Bacillota > Clostridia > Oscillospirales > CAG-272 > HGM12669. Next base: position 238 of record DBGFNI010000028.1, read on the forward strand.
GCAGGGGGGCATCCGCGCGCTTTTCGACGGTCAGGCAAAGTGCGGTGCTGCGCCATGAGGTGATTTGCGCGGCGCCGTTTTGCAGGCGCTGCATCACGTTTTGCAGCACGGCTTCGTCCAGATAGTAGAAGATATAGGGCGTATCGCGCAGCACGATCTTTCCGTTGTTTACTGCTGTTAGATGGTAGGTCGCCTGTTCTCCTTTTTTCATATCGCCCAGCACCCGGACAAAGCTCCAGGAAAGCCCCAGCGCCGTGCCGCAAGGCTGACCGTTGATTTCCAATTCAGAACGGTTGTTATAATCCGAGGTCGGCTGTGCATAAATCATGCCGTCAACCGGCGCGGTGACGGTGAAGGTGAGCTGCGGGGGCTGGGTGGGATCCTGCGGCTCATAGCAGAGATGACCGTCGACATAGCGCAGATCGGCGTTTTCCGTCGAGGTCTGCACCGTTTTGACCGGCTGAAACACCCGTACGGTTTCTTCTTCTCCCAGCATCGCGGTGACAATTGCGTTCATGCGTTCAAAGGCATTGGGATACTGCTCCAGATCAATTGCGCGCAGCTGATCGCACACGGAAAAGGCGATGCCCGGATCCAGGTCGTTGCGGTATACCACATCGCCGGACGCGGTGGTTCCCAGATTGCTGTACAGCCGATCGCGCAGGGAAATGTCTGCGCCGAGATTGGAGGTAAGGTCTGTGTCGCAGATGACATACCGAATTCCCAGCAAAGCGTCACTCAGCGGCGTGTTGCCCTCATAGCAAGAGTGGTTGTCCTGTGAGGAATAGCCGAGCCGATTCAACAGGCGGATGACGTCCTGATTGAGCGTCGAGGTGGAATGGGAAACGCCGAACAGACGGACTGCCATGTGGTCGTTGATATCGCGCATGAAGTTTTTCTCCGTGCGGTACAGCCCGTCCGGATCGTCCGCACGGATGATTTCTTTTGCCTGCTCATACCGCGTCATGACCCCGGTATAATCTCCGTAACGGAAGTTGCCGATATCCGCTCGCTTGTGCACGGTGGTGTAGTATGCGCTGGCGCCCAGCTCAAGCATGATGCAGAGGATCACGCCCAAAGCGGCAACGCGCCGCTTTTGCACGGCGGGAAGCAGCAGAACGGTATACACAAGGGCGCAGCCGATCGTCAGCCAAATGGTGTAAAAGTCAGACAGATAGCTGTAATGCAGCCTTTGGATCACGACAGTGAGAAAGATCAGCGCCGCTGCGGACAGCGCAATCTGCGCGCCGCGCATCTGCGGCAGACGGCGCATGGCCTCATAAGAGAGAAGGAGCGCGAGCAGACTGAAAAGAAAGCTGTACCGATAGTTCATCCAGTTTGGCATGGTCAGCCCGTGGAAGAGCAAATTGGTCAGGGAAAAATTCATGCACAGGACAAACCCGGAGAGAAAGAACGCGCTGAGCAGCTTTTTTTTGCCGGGGATGTCGGTGCTGAAAAAGTACAGCGGCAGCAGAAGAAGGGCGAGCACACCGCTGTATACCGACGGCAAGCCCTCCATGCGGATGGTATCATAGGAGCAGGGCAGGAGCTTTGTGAAAAAGTCGAGAAAATCAAAGTTCTGCGTTGCGCTGAGGGAGAGCTTTTCGGCGGCGTTGCTCATCTTGCCGAAGGAGAGGGAATAGATTGTCGGCACCAAGCTGACACAGGCAATCAGCGCCGCGATCACGGCAAACAGCACGAAAAGCCCGACAGTTTTCCAAAAGCGTTTGCTGAGCCGAAACTCTATTTCGCTGAAATAATAATACAGAAAATACACGGCAACAAACAGCGCCACCATAAAGCCGATGTAATAATTGCTGATGAAAACGGCGGCGAGGGAAACGGTGAACAAAAGGAATTTCCGTTCCCGTATCAGCCGCTCCAGCCCGAGCAGCACAAGCGGGGTCAGATACATGGCGTCGATCCACATGGTGTTAGTTTTTTGAATGACGCCGTAGCCGCACATGGCGTACATGGTGGAAAAGGCGAGCATTTGCCAGCGCCTGCCCGGCCGGGACTTCATCAGATAATAGTACATGCCGACGCCGCAGGCGCCGCACTTACACAGGATGATTGCCAAAATGGCAAACTGAATATGGCTTTTGGAAAAGATCAGAACGATCAGGGAGAAGGGGCTGCAAAGATAGTAAAAGAAAATACCCAAAAATTCTCCGCCAAGCGCGCGTTCCCACGCGTAAAGCCAAGAATCGCCGGAGGTGAGAACCTCCCGCAGCTTCTCGTAATAATAGACATACTGCGCGCTCAAATCCAAAGAAAGAACGCTTTTGTCTCCGAACGGATAGGTTCTCAGCAGGATATATACGCCGCCCATGAGCAAAAACGGCAGCAAAAACGCGGGCAGGAGGAAAAACAGAGGGTGCGAACAGATTTTGCCGATTCGCTGCCGCACGCGTGTGCGTGCTTTGCAGGCTTTCGGCGCCGGTGTCCGGGGGGGCGCTGCTGTCATATGTCATCCTCCTTCTCTCCGCCGTCTTGCGCTGCGCTGATCTGCGCGGGCGTGTCCGCGCCGTTTTGCGAAGAAGTCTTCCAATGCTTGCGGCAGCCGCCGGCTTTTTTGCGGCGACGGTCAAGCAGCAGAATCAGAATAAAGAGCGTCAGCCCGAGCAGAGAGGCGGCAATGCCGACAAAATAGATCTTCGGAAAATAAGAGAAGGTGATCTCATGCGTGCCCTGCGCAACGTCGGAAAGGTCAACGGCGATCAGCGCGTCCAGCGTTTTCACCGTCTGAACGGCTTGTCCGTCGATTTTTACCTGCCAGCCGGTATCGTAGGGGATGGAGGTGAACAGCAGCTGTCCGTCGCCACCGTTGTTGAATGACGCGGTGATGTGCGTGCTGTCCCAATCCGTGATGTCCGCGACGCCCGCCTGCAGAAGGGGCATGATCTGCTGCAGCAGTTCTGTGTCCAGCACAAAGAAATATTTGTCGGTTTCTTTGAAGACAATCCGCTTGCTCTCGTCCGTTGTCGAGATCTCAAATTTGATATGCTCGCCTGCCTCCCGTATGCCGAGCGAGAGAATCTGTCTGCCGCTTTCCAAGATGCTACCCCAGTCCTCATCGTTGATACTCAGCGAGCAGTTGGAGGCGTAATCTGTGACATACTGCGCATACACAGGGCCGCCCTGGGGCAGATCAAATTCATAGGTCAATTTTCCGCTCAGCTCTTCGTCTACCGGGAAATAGCAGATGTGCCCGGCGCGGTAGGATATTTCCAGATTGTCATAATAGCTGGTGTAATTCTCCGTGTCAACCGGGCGGAACAGTTTAACCGTTTCCTCCTCTCCCAGCATTGCGGTGACAATCGCGTTGAGCCGGTCAAAGGCATTGGTATACTGATCTAAATTGAGCTGTTGGATTGCACCGTCCACGGTGTAAATAATCCCCAGTTCATACGGATTTTGATAGGTAGTGTAGTTGTCGTCGGTGGAATAGGTCTGCCGGTAGAGCAGATCGTACAGCGCCTGATCCGCGCCCTTTTCTCCGGCTGCGCTGCGGTCATATATGATATATCGGATGCCCAGCAGAGAATCGCTGACCGGGTTGCCGCCCTGATACTGGGAATGATGGCTGGTGGAAGAATATCCAAGCTGCTGCAGCAATTTAATCACGGAGGCGTTGAGGGTTGAGGTGGAGTGGGAGACGCCCTTGGCGCCGATGCCCAGTGGCATATTCACGGAATAGTGCGTGTTGGTCTCCGAGCGGTACAGCGCGCTGTCCGCTTTTTCCATTTGATCGGTGCATTCCCGCGCGCAGCGAAGCATGGAGACATACTTGCTGTAATTTCCAAAGCCGATGTCCCCGCGCAGCTGAAGCGTTGTGGCGTAAGCGGAATAGCCCACCTCTCCGACCATGCACAGCACCAGCAGCCACGCCGCTGCCCGGCGCCCCTTCCATACGGGATAGAGCAGCGCCAGATACGCGATGACCAAAAGAATGGTGAACCAAATGGAGTAAAGATTGGCAAGCTGCTCATCATACCCCAGCTTTTGTACGATGCACACAATGCCGATGATGCCGACGCCTGCGGCGGCAACATGCCGGTAAGGAAACTGCTCCATCTGCCGGACGGCATCATAGGCGAAAATGAGCATCATCAGACAGAACAGAAAACTGTAACGGTAGTTGAGCCAGTTGGGCATGGAGAAGCCGTGCCATGCCAAATCCAACGTGGAGGCATTCATGCAGATGATGAAAAACGCCAGCACCAGTCCGCCGAAAATCTTTTTTTTGCCGGATGTTTTGGTACTGAAGAAATACAGCGGCAAAAACAAGAGGCTTAACACCCCGGTGTACACCATGGGAAGCCCCTCCGGGCGCACCGTGTCATAGGAGCCGGGCAGGAGTTTTGTGAAGAAATCAAGAAAATCGAATCGCTGCACCAGCGAATAGTCCGTGTCCTGGAAGGTGCTTTTGCCAAAGGTGAGCGAATACGCGGCGGGCACAAAGGCGATACAGGCGATCAGCACTGCGATGAGGGAAAAGAGCGCAACGATTCCCAGCGTCTTCCAAAACCGCGCGGACAGACGGAACTCGATTTCGCTAAAATAATAGTAGAAAAAGTAGACAGCCGTGAAAATCGCCACCATGTAGCCGATGTAATAGTTACAGAGAAAAATCAGAGTGAGCACAACGGTATACAGGACATATTTCCGATAGCGGATCAGCCGCTCCAGCCCGAGCAGCAGCAGGGGCGCCAGATACATGGCGTCGATCCACATGGTGTTGGTGTTCTGCACCACGCCGTAGCCGCACAGGGCATACAAAACGGAGAAGGTCAGCATTTGCCAATGCTTGCCCGGGCGGGACTTGGACAAATAATAATACATGGTGGCGCTGCAGGTGCCGAATTTGCACAGGATAATTGCCCAGACTGCAAACAGCATTTTGGATTTGGGCAGCAGGAAAATCAGCAGCGTAAAGGGACTGCTGATATAATAGAAGAAAATGCCGAGAAATTCGCCGCCCAGCGCGCGCTCCCAGGCGTATAATATGCCGTCGCCGTTGAGCACCGCGTCACGCAGCTTTTCAAAATAGAAGACATACTGCGCGTTCATGTCCAGGCAGAGCGCGGAGTATTTGCCGAACGGGTAGGTGCCCAACGCGATATACACCGGGAGCATAATCGCGATGGGCAGCGCAAACGCAACCAGCAGCCAGAACCACGGCTTGCGGACAACGGCGCGGCAAAATGAGACGAATGCGCCTGTTTCTTCTTCGTCTTC
>DBGFNI010000029.1:0-7046 GCA_048527645.1 Eubacteriales bacterium
GTACAGCTTCCCGCTCTTCTTGCTTCTTCCGCACAAAAAGCCGGCAAGCAGTTCCTCCTCAGTATATCCGAGCGTTCTCATATGGTTGCGCAGCATACCGAAATCTGCCGGGGCAAAGCCGAGGCCGAAATGATTGATGCCATGCGCACCGATCCCGCGTTTTTCCAGATACCGCAGCCCACTCTCGCCGACCGGCTCCTTTAAGCAGCGGTGAAAAAAGCGCGCAGCCTCTTTGTTCATCTGAAAAAAGCGTTCCCGTTTCAGTCTGACGCTTTCCTCCTCTTTCGACTGCGCGGGAACGGGAATTCCCGCCCGGGCGGCGAGCATTTCAACAGCAGCCGGATAGTCCAAATTCTCACTTTTCATCACAAACGTGATCACATCGCCCCCCGCACCGCAGCCGAAGCAATAAAAAGAGGAAGAGGCGGGAAAAACAGTGAAAGAGGGCGTTTTTTCACTGTGAAACGGACATATCCCGCTGTAATTGGCGCCGGCACGTTTCAGTGTGACATAGGAGGAAATAACGTCATGAATATCACACCGGTATTTAATTTCATCGATAAACGCAGGCGGATATCGCATAGCCCTCTCCTCTCTTTTGTTTTCAAGTTTTGAACCCTTTTCATTCGGAAGTCAAATCACAAGATCTTCCGGCGCAAATCAAACCAGCGCGCAAAACTGCTTGGGAATATGTATCTGCGTATATAGATTGATCGCATACCGATCCGTCATGCCGGCAATATAGTCGCACACATGCCGCTCTACCGACTCTGTTTCGTCCGCACGGTATTCCTCCGGCAGCTTGCCCGGATTTTTCACAAAATAATCGTACAGATCAGCCAGCAGATTCTTTGCACGTTCCTCTTCGGATTTTGCAAAGGGATTGGTGTAAACGGAGCGAAACATGAATTGGCGCAGCTCCTCCATTGCCGAGCCGATTTCGTCAGACATGGAAATCTCCCGTTTTCCGGCGCTTGCGAAGACGACGTCTTTCACCAGAGTATTGATCCGCTCGCCGTGCGAATTGCCAAGCACGGCAATCAGATGTGCCGGAAGATCTCGGTCACACAGCACATTGGCACGGATCGCATCGTCAATATCATGATTGATATACGCGATACGGTCGGCGTATTTCACGATCACCCCCTCCGGCGTCTGCGCCAGATGAGAGCCGGTGTGATTGACGATCCCGTCTCGCACCTCCCAGGTCAGATTCAGCCCCTGACCGTTGTTTTCCAGTTTTTCCACCACGCGCAGACTTTGGCGGTAGTGCGTAAACGACGGATCAAAGCATTCGCGCAGCACAATCTCGCCGGAATGGCCGAAGGGCGTATGCCCAAGATCGTGTCCCATGGCAATTGCTTCAGTCAAATCCTCATTAAGGCGCAGCGCCCGTGCAATGGTTCTGGCGATCTGCGTCACCTCAAGCGTGTGTGTCAGACGCGTACGGTAATGATCGTCCTCCGGTGACAGAAACACCTGCGTTTTATGCATCAGCCGGCGAAAGGATTTGCAATGAACAATTCTGTCACGGTCGCGCTGAAAAGCGGTGCGGACGTCGCAGGGGGGAATTTCCCGTTCTCTTCCGCGGCTCTGTGCGGAGCGGGTCGCATAAGGGGAGAGCAGCATTTCCTCCTGCTGTTCCCGGTATTCCCGCAAGGTTTGCATAGCATGTCCCCTTTCAAAACAAGTATCTGTAAAGTAATATTTACATTATATGCTTAATATACACGAAAAATGAGAAAGTTCCTCATGTAATTCGTAAAAAAATCAAAAAAAATTTATTCCTGACCGATTTTGCCCGTTAAAGTGCGTCCCGGTCAAGTCTTGTCTGCAGCATAACGATTTCCGCGTTTCCGCCCGTCGCATCCGTCAGTCTCTCCCGGTATGCGGCATACTGCGTTTCTTTGCACGCGAGAAAAAGCGTGACATCATCGGCAAATTCGGTATGATCAACCTTGATGCCATGCCGCGCGTTTTCATATGAGATTTTCTGATAGTCTGCATAATTGCACCGCACGCGAAAGCACTGATATGTTTCATATGCGACGATCTGTGCGTTTTCTACCGCCGCCTTCGCCGCAGCGGTATAGGCGCGCACCAGCCCGCCGGTTCCGAGCAGAATGCCGCCGAAATAACGGATGACCACAATGCATGCGTCACAAACGCCGTTTTTCCGTATGATGTCCAGCACCGGCACGCCGGCGGTTCCCTGCGGTTCGCCGTCGTCCGTATACCGCGTGATATGGTTCTCCTCAAGCAGATACGCGTAGACATGATGTCTGGCGTCGCTGTGCCGGCTTTTGATCCGGCGGATAAAGTCCAGCGCCTGCTGCTCCGTCTTGCAAGGGCAGGCATACCCGATAAAGCGGCTCTTTTTTTCGGAATATTCGCCGCTGCCCTCGCCCAGCAGTGTGATGTACGGTTTTGTTTCCATCTCAATCGCGCTCCGTCTGTGATTCGATCAGATATTGAGCGAGCTGGCCACGCAGCTTGCCGTCACACACCGCGCACACCGCCACGCCGTCCTCACGGTAATCAATTTCCAGCACCTGTGCATCGCGGTGCAGCAGATCAATACAGCTCTGGTCACGGTATCCGAAGAGAAATGTGCACGCGTGCTTACCTTCGTTGACCAGACGTTCCATTTTGTCCGTCAGTTCGTCCAGTCCCGTTCCGTTTTTTGCAGAAATGACGGCAACATCCTCACGCGTGAGCGCCAGCGGCAAATTTTCCCGCGCGACCAGATCGCATTTGTTCATCACATAGAGCTTTGGCTTGTCCGCTGCGCCCAGCTGCTCCATCAGGTTCTGCGTCACCTCAAGCTGCGCAGCGCACTCCGGGTCCGACGCGTCCATAACAATCAGAACGGCGTCGGCAAAAGACACCTCATCCAGCGTCGATCGAAACGCGCGGATCAGATGATGCGGCAGATTGCGCAGAAAGCCAACCGTGTCAGTCAGCAGAATTTCCGAGCCGTGCGGCAGCGTATATTTTCTCGTCGTGGGATCCAGCGTTGCAAACAGCTTATCCTCCGCCAGTATACCCGCATCGGTCAGAGAATTTAACAGGGTTGACTTGCCGGCGTTGGTATAGCCCGCAATGGCAAACTGAAACAGCCCCGCGCGGGTGCGCTGCTTGCGCTGCGTGGCACGGTTGCGATCCATTTCTTCAATTTGCTGCTCCAGCGCGCGGATGCGGCGCTGCAAATGCCGGCGGTCTGTCTCCAGCTTGGTTTCACCGGGGCCTCGCGTTCCGATTCCGCCGCCCAGACGGGAAAGCGCACTGCCCTTGCCGGTCAGACGCGGAATGGTATATTTGAGCTGCGCAAGCTCAACTTGCAGCTTTCCTTCTCCGCTTGCCGCATGCAGCGCGAAAATATCGAGAATCAGCATGCTTCGATCGATCACGCGGACATCGGTCTCCATCTCATTTTCGATGTTGCGGATTTGAGAGGGAGAGAGCTCGCAGTCAAATACAACCAGCTTCACCTCATGAATTTTGCACAGATCGGATAGTTCCCGTACCTTGCCGGAGCCAAGGCAGGTGCGCGCGTCGGGCGCCTGCTTGTTCTGTGTCAGACGAAACGCGACCTGCCCGCCCGCCGTGGAGAGCAGACGCTCCAACTCAGCAAAAGAAGCTTGAGCCTGCGCTTCGCTTTGCTGCACCGAAAGCATGACCAGCGCCGCTTTTTCATAGTCGGTATGCTCCTCCGTGCAAAGCAACCCGGAGGCATCTCTTTCGTTTTCCGTTTTGGTTCCGGTCATGAAAGCACTCCTTTCGTCCGCGCCCCAATGCATGGTAAACACGGAAAAAGTTACATGAAGAAAAGGGTGAACCCGCCGCCGATCAGCAATCGGAAGCGATCTCACCCACCTTCATTTCAGAGACAAAAGATCATTATTTGCCGCGGTTCATCCTTCTGTTGAACTTATCAACACGGCCGCCGGCGTCAACCAGCTTCTGCTTGCCGGTAAAGAAAGGATGGCACTTGGAACAAATTTCAACCTTCATGTCACCCTTGGTAGACTTGGTATTGACAACCGCGCCGCAGGCACACGTGATGGTACAATCCTTGTATTCGGGATGGAGTCCTTCTTTCATTTTTACACCTCTTAATTCAGTATACTTAATCGCATTGCAATATATCTTACCACAGATTTTCCGAAAAATCAACCCTTTTTGCAATATTTGCGAAATTTTGTTTATCCAATCATTCCTGCAAACCGCCTGTCCTTTTCCGCGGCCGAAAAAGCGAACCCTGTCCTGCATATGTAAACATAAGTCAGGGCTTCCCTTGACTTATGTGTCACACCGTCAAACAGTTTTATTCACCGGCGTGAATGCGATCTCTTTCGCGGAAAAACAGGGAGATGCACCAGATTCCCGCAAGTGCGACCACCGTGTAGATGATGCGGCTGACAACCGCAGCCTGGCCGCCGAAAATCCAAGCGACAACATCAAACTGAAATATACCGATGCTGCCCCAGTTCAGCGCGCCGATCACCACCAAGAATAACGCAATTCGATCCATCATAATCTCCGAACCGCCTTTCAAAAAGGAGTTGAGATCATCCAGCGAGCGCTGGCTTACTCTCATACAAGATTTTTCCCTTTTTCCAAAGGATTATGCATCATTTTGCAAGGCCGATCTCGCCGGAACCCAAAGAATCGTCTAACTTAGCCAATTCTTTTTCAATCAGGCTCTCTTCCACGGAAATTCCAAGCGTGCTGTCGGCGGGCTTATCTCCGGAGGCAAGCGTTGCAGAGCCGTTCCCCGTCAGGACCAGCTGCAAATATCCGAATCCCGTGTCCGTGCTTTCCCGCTTATGCTGGCTCTTGGTTCCGTCCACGGTAATCGAGCCGGACTCCGTTTTGATAAAGCGGCGGTAATCGCCGATTTTTGCAGTCAGAGAAAGCTGCAAATTACTTTCGCTCAGATCACACACAAGCATACCGGCGCCGTATTGCGCGGCGGTAACGTCCGCATGATTCGTTTTGACATAGCAGGCGGAAATATCAGACTGATTGACCGAAATTTCGCCAAAGCTTGCATTGAGGTTGACAACGGAATCGGTTTTCATCCCCTCGATGCTGATATCTCCGTCCACCGTGGTCACGCCGTAATCACAGGAAAACGGAAGGTTTTTCAGACATGCGGAGCCTGTTTTCATATCCACCGCGATATTTTTGACGGGACTTGACGCGGCAAGATATACGTTGATCACGGGTTCTCCCTCAGGCGCCTCGTTGTATTTCAGGATATAGCGTAAGCCCTGAAAATTATAGCTCGAGGCGAAGCGAAGCAGTCTGCCGGCCGCCCCGGTCTGCGCCTCGTCATCCTCGTAGAGCAAGGAGGAAACACCGTTCTGATTTGTGATCGTCAGCAGTCCGTGATCCGCGGAAATATCAAAGGAGCCGGTGGAAAAATGGAACAGCTCGACATAGCTGTTTTCTCCGTCGGACGGCAGAATATTCACATCCGCCCCCTCCACATCGATTCGGACGCGGGCAACATTTTCATCGGTGAAATCATATACGCGCGCGCCGTCTTCGCGCAGACGTGCTGTGCTGTCATACAGCGGCGTATCGTTTTTCTTCGCAAGATGGCTGGCATATGCACAGGTTACCAGCCCGCCGATCAGCAGGCAGCCTGCGAAAATCAGCAGAACGACAGAGGTCTTTCTCAATGTCTGTAACACTCCCCTCTGATATAACAAAACAAATCGACTAAAAAGCGGAAGGTCAAACGCACAAGCTGCCAGGTTTTTCCGATCAGTTTCGGCACGACACGCACCGCGAGATTGTAAAGCAGTATGCAGACCAGCAGCGTAACGCCGAGAACCGAAACGCCGATTCCGATCTCAAACAAGCCGACCGCCTTGACAACAAAAACCTGAGAGAGGCCGTAAATCAATCCAATCAGCGACAGTGCGACCCCGCACACGCAGATCGCCAGCATGACACCCAGAATCAGCGGCACCAAAGCAACAGAAGCCAGCCATACGGCGCCGACAGCAAGCATAAACAGCAGAAAAATGATCAGAGAAAACGGAGAAATCAGTGCCGCGCCGATAATAAAATTACGTTTCTGCTCCGGCGTGGGTTCGCCCTGATAGGTCTTCTGCCGCAGCACGGAGAGGTGCTCCTGCTCCAGCGGCTGAAAAGAATCTTCGTCTTCGGAAAACGCGATCGTTTCCTGCTCGGAAAAATAGGGATGCAAATCGCTCTCAAGCGGCATATCCTGCAAATCGCTTACAGAAATCTGGCGTGTCTGTGCTGACACATCCGCGTCCGCATCAAACGCAGAAGGATCGGCGTTTTGCTCCGGCTTGCTCTGCTCCGGCGTAGTCTGCACATCCGCTTCTTCTTCATCCGGTGGCTCTTCGGCAGCAGCCTCCTCCGGCTCATCGCCGAACAGCGCGGCAACTGTGTCCGCCGCATCGGCAGCTCCGTCCTGCATGTCGTCCATGTCGTTGCTTGCTACGGCAGCAGGCTCGCTTTCCCCTTCTTGGGCAGCAACCGGATCTTCTTGTGCAATCGGCTCATCAGGCGGAAGCGTATCCGCCGGCTGCGGCTCAAATTCCGCGCTCTCATCGTCAGAATCGGCCGATATTCCGGTAGAATCCGGCTCCTGCGCCGCGCACTCTGTTTCGGTTGTTTCTGTCAGAGCTGTGTCATCCGCAGGCGCTGCCGTCTCTTCCGCAGCCGCGTCAGATTCCTCATCAGGGAGAAGCCCCGCGGCAAGACGGTATGCCTCGTCGGCAAGCAGAATTTTCTGTCGGTTGTCTACAACGCTTTGTACAAAAGCGTCGACGCCGCCGCGACCCGCGACCTCAGCCCAGATTTCCTCGTCGGTCCAGCCGACAAATTTTTCCGTATAATGCTGCAAATGCAGCTCTTGTTCTTTTTCTGAAAAGCCGGCAGCCTGCATTCCGTTTTTCAAGCTGTCAAACACTTCACTCTTATTCAAGCAAACAGCCTCCTGTTCCTAATACCAATGCGTACATTGTCACAATTGCTCCGGAAAAAAATTGGGGATTGCA